>ONWK01000157.1 GCA_900321505.1 uncultured Eubacteriales bacterium | reverse complement strand
TCACAAACCCTCACTTCGTTCGGGCTGCTCCTTCGGAGCAGGGTGCGTACGGTTCTCGAAACGCCTGATGGCGTTTCGGAACCTATAAATATGAAAATCGAAGAATGGAATTAATTCTCCTCCTATTCGATTATCGCAAATGCAAAAGATCCTTCACCATACGGAGTCCTATTGCTCCGCATGATGAAGGATCTTTTGCTGTATGGATCTACACATCCCCCGGATCATCAGCCTTATAATCTGCCCTGATGTCGAAAGGATTCTCCGCATCCGTAAGCTCTATGTTATCATCCGCCGGAACCTTCACAGGAACAAGCTCCAGCTCCCTGTCCAGCCGATCCTCTTCCTTTACGATCTCTATATCTTCCTCTCTCATATCCTTCTCACGGTTAAAGGCATCATAGATACATGGCACTATAACAAGTGTAAGAAGCGTACCGTAGATAAGGCCGCCAACCACAACCAGCGCCATTGGCTGGGCCATCTCGGTTCCGCGTCCCATACCGACAGCCATGGTGGACATGGATATGATGGTAGTAAGGGCTGTCATAAGCACAGGGCGAAGACGTGTCTTCGATGACTCAATGATCGCATCCTTTTTGGACATACCCTGTCTTCGCAGCTGATTAATGTAGTCAACCAGCACGATACCGTTATTAACGATGATACCCGACAGCATGACGAAGCCTACCATTGAGATGATACTGATCTCATTTCCCGTAATTGCAAGCGTAAAGAAGCCTCCTGTAAATGCAAGCGGGATAGTGAACATGATGATAAAGGGTGAAAGCAGGCTCTGGAACTGCGCCACCATTACCAGATAGATCAGGACAACGGCCAGAGCAAGCATTGTAATCATCTGGCTGATAGCTTCATTGATAGCCTCATCCTCACCGGCCATCTTTATTGTATAACCGTCAGGAACTTCGATATCCTTCAGTATCTTTGATACATCATTGCCCACAAGACCCACATTATAGTCTTCTTTGATGGATGCTGTAACATTAATGAAACGCGTCTGGGATTCACGGTTTATGACTGCAAGCTCCTCTCTCTCCGCAAAGTCGGCTATATCAGTCAGTTTAACCTCCTGTGACTCCTTTGTGATCTGGTTTGTATATGTAAATGTCAGCTTCTTCAGATCATCAACCGTCATGGCTGCCTGCTCCGCAGAGTTAACATACACATCGTAGGACTTCAGATCCGTATTAAGCTTCATTGATGATGTGGTCTGTGCCGTCTTTGAATAAATGACCTGGAATACCTGAGCTACGGTCATACCATACTTTGCAGCCTTCTCCTTGTCAACGGAAATGACCACTTCCTTCTCGGTATTGGAGAGTCCGTCCTTAACCTCATCAACACCATCCACATTCTTAAGAAGACCTGCCACCTGACGTGCCAGATCCTGAAGGACCTCCAGCTTCTGTCCCTTTATCTGTACCGAGATGCCCGAACCGGTCAGCATGCTCATGTCCATCATCTGAGTATTGACTTTAACGTCACAGTCCAGATCCTTTGAGGCCTCGAGTATCATTTCCTCGATCTCATCATTGGACTCTGTAGCATCCATCTTAAGCAGCACATACATGGTTATCTTCGGGCTTGAGCTGCTGCTACTGCTGTTTCCGCCGCTGCCCATGCTCATACCGCCAAAGCTTGCAAGCACCGAACCGCTGCCTGTCATGGCGCCTATGGTATCGATCATCGGCTTACCTGACAGATTCTCCATCAGCTGATCCGAGTAACCCGTCATTTGCTCAAAGGTTCTCACCTCGTCCTCCGGAGCGGACAGAGTAACCGTAACCTGCGTAGAGGTCATCTCCGGGAAGAAGGCCGTTCCGTTTCTTACTGCCATAAATGCACTGAAGCCCATCAGGATTATTGCAAGAAGAAATACAAGCAGCTTAAAGCGAAGAGCACCTCTCAGCTTTTTTCCGTACCAATCAAGGAATCTGTCATAAAGCCCCCGGCGTACCTCTTTACGCTTCTTCAGCATACCTCCCGCCATGGCGGGAACCAGAGTAAGCGCTACAGCAAGGCTGGCGCCAAGCGTATACAGAATGGTCAGCGCCATATCCACAAAGAGCTGCCGTGTAATGCCTTCCGTAAAGATAATGGGCGCAAATACGCATACCGTGGTCAGCGTGGAGGATGTGATCGCTCCTGCGACCTGGCTGGCGCCGTTAACACAGGCTTTCTTCAGCGACATCCCCTCATTCTGAAGACGATATATATTCTCGATAACAACTATGGAGTTATCCACCAGCATTCCTATACCGAGAGCAAGTCCCGACATGGAAATGATATTCAGCGAAATATTCGAGAAGTACATCAGCACTATCGCAAATACAACCGAAAGCGGTATCGCGCAGGCTATGATCACTGTAGGGCGGAAGTCCCTCAGGAAAATGATCAGCACGATGATCGCAAGTGCCGCACCGATAAGCATATTCTGAAGAATGGACTTGACGATCAGATCAATATACACGCCCTGATCCATCAGGGTTGAAAAATGAACGTTCTCTTCCTCTGTCTTCTCGATGGTTTCAAACCTGGCGAGGATATCATCCGTCACATCGCCTGTGGCATAACCGGTCTGTTTTTCAAAGGTGAGCAGCACACCCGGTTTTCCGTCTATCTTCGCATAGGTGGAATCCGCATTGCTGGTAACCTCCACATCCGCGATATCTGTAAGATAAACCTTTCCGATACTGTTCATTCCAAGATCGATGAGCACCAGATTCTCAAGAGACTCAACATCACCCACGGCATCACCGATCTTTATGAGCCAGGTCTCCTCGTCCTCCTTGATATATCCGGCAGGCATCTCCAGATTCTGGGCAACCAGCAGCTGGCGTACCACATCTGCGGAAAGCACCGAATTAAGATCCGCCTGTTCCAGTGCCTTTGCCTTAGTTTCATCTATGGTCTTCTGTGCCGTTTCAAGAGCTGCCGCACCGGTGAGCATCTGAGCGGAAGCCTCACTGATCTGCAGCGTACCCAGGATCTCATTTTTGTTCAGCGCTGTCATAGCGTCATCCAGGGTAACCTTACCGGCTTCGATCTGCTGCTGGGCGTTCTGTATGGTTATGATGCCCATATCCACCTGGGCCTTCAGTTCCTCAAGCTTCTTTATGGCAGAAGAAATATCCGTTACATCTGAAAAATCCAGACTTCCGATCCCCGCTGCAAGTCCTTCCACGGATGAACCGTTTGCAGCCAGCTCCTGTTCTGTATCTTCATTGCAGAAGGCTGCCTTCAGCTCCTCACCGAACTGACTTACCTTAGCCTTCAGCTCTTCATACTGTTTTTTATACTCTTCAAGCTTCGGGCAGGCGTCCATTATCTGGTATTCCAGCTCCTGAAGCCTTAACTCAAGCTCCTTACGCGTAAGACCTATCGCTTCAAATATCTCATCCTCGGATTTCACCCTGAACTGGGCAAACTGATCATAAAGCCTTCGAAGCTCTTCTATACCTGCAGACAGTGTATTGATGCTGTCGATCAGCCATGAAGCGCTTTCCGCAAATTCCGTCATTTTGGAGATTGCTCCTCCCAGGATCTGGCTGATCATCGTAAGCTGTGAAAGCTGGGTGTCAAGCTGGGCAGCCGTGGTATAGAGCTGGATCTTCTTGGTGTTGAGCATGGTCGAGCCTTCACTTATCTGGTTCGCCAGCTCATCCTTACCGCTTTCCAGCTGCTCCTTACCACTTTCCAGCTCTGCCTTTGATTTTTCTATCTCGGCAGTCGCATCCTTGAACCTGTCCTCGATCTCGTCCGTAACCTTTTTATTCAGCGCATCTATCTTGTCCTGATTAAGCGATACCTGGATGGTCTCCGTGATACCGCCGGATGCGGTAACCGAAGCAACGCCCTCGATACTTTCAAGCTGAGGGATGATATTGTTATCAACATAGGTTGACACAAGCGTGGGATCCATGTCATCCACACCCACTGCCGCAACCATAATGGGGAGCATATCAGGATTGATCTGCATCAGAATAGGACTTCCGACACTTGAAGGGAAGCCGCTTTTGATCTGATCCATCTTCTGCTGGATCTCTATCATTGTGGAATCCATATTCGCAGTCTGCTCATACTCGAGGATCACAGTTGAAAAACTGTTCCTGGACATGGACTGCATGGACTTCAGATTAGAAGTGGTTGCCAGAGACGCCTCAAGCTTTGCGGTGACATCCGCCTCAACTTCTTCGGGAGATGCACCCATATCAGTGGTGATCACGATAACATAGGGAAATGTCATATCCGGAAGAAGATCCGCCGTCATTTTCCCATACGCAACAATACCGAGCACGATGATCAGCACCACGCCTACAAGCACAGTATATGGTCTTTTTACACTGAATTTTGATAACATAATGTTCTCCGTTTTACCGGTTCCTGCTAACTGCCTGAGATGAAATAACTAAAAACTGTTCAGCGCCTTTATATCCTGAACATATTAAGTTCAGCGGTGCACTGCACCCTGACGCTGAATAGTTTTATTGAACTGCAACCGTAAACGCAGAAGGATGTAAGATTCTAACACTTACATCCTTCTCTAATACACTGAGTATTGTACGCCGTGCCATGTAAATCGTCAAATAAACTATTTTTTATATACCGGGATACCGGATGCGTTTTTTTACTGACTGTCAAAATACTTCTTCCCTCTGTTGGGATAGAAAAAAGTCCTGAGGTATCCGTCCTTTGAAACCACAACAAAGGCATTGTCCCTTTCACGGTAATAGACATCATCACCGTCCTCCTTCTCGATCTTATAAAGACTGGAAGGATCATTGATCACATCATTCGCCGCTGCCACATATGCTTCGACGGTATCAAAGCCCATATCTTTTCCGTGCTTCTCATAATGCTGGTCGCGAAGCTTTTTGGAGCGGAATTTATAGGTCTTTGTCTTCTGTCCGGCTGAAGGTTCTTCCGTCTTCTCCGAAGTGGGTTCTTCGGTCACTTCGGACGAAGGTTCTTCTGTTTTCTCCGATGTGGGTTCTTCTGTCTTCTCCGATGCGGGTTCCACGGTCACTTCGGATGAAGGTTCTTCGGTCTTTTCAGAAGCCGTTTTGGGAGCTTCCGTCACCGCAGTTGTCGCTTCACCTGCTGCCTTACCGTCGCTCTGTTCCGTAGTTACAACGGTAAGTCCGCCGTCTCCGCCTGAGCTGCTTCCCGTACTGCCGTCCTTATTGCGGAACAGAAAGAAAAGCAGCACTCCCGCAAGAATGAGTCCCGCAGCAAGCAGGATTATCAGACCCTTGCTGTTCCTGCCTGATCCTTCTTTTCCGCCTGACTGTCTGTTATCTCCCATTTATACTCCTACTGAATACCCGGATTGTCATCTCCCGGGGTTTCGGTCACATTTGATACCGTATCCTTCAGGAAAGCTTCACCTGTATCCACTTCCTGATGATCTGACTGCTGATTCTGATAGCCTCCCTGCTGATACTGCTGCTGATCCTTAAAACCATTCTGCATACCGTAATTTCCCTGCTGGTACGATTGCTGATCCTGATATCCGCCCTGCTGATATGCCTGCTGATTCTGATACCCGCCCTGCTGGTACGGCTGCTGATTCTGATATCCGCCCTGCTGATATGCCTGCTGATTCTGGTAACCGCCCTGCTGATATGCCTGCTGATTCTGATATCCGCCCTGCTGATATGTCTGCTGATTCTGATACCCGCCCTGCTGATATGCCTGCTGCTGCCGGTCTGCTCCCGGCTGATAGGGCTGACGATACTGAGCATTCGCGTATCCTGCCGGCTGGAACGGCTGACGATAAGGCTGCTGCCCCTGATACTGAACCTGACCGTTTACCAGATCCCTGTTAAAGGGCGCATAGGAATTTGCACCCGGAGCCGGCACCCCCCGCATTGCGGGAACAACACCACTGTATGACCTTTTTGAAAGCATGAAGAAATATAATCCCGTGCAGAAAAGCGCCAGAACTTCGACCACCAGTACGGTAATTACCACGCCCTTGCTGCCTGATAAGTAAAAAATGGCATTTATTTGCTTTGTAGCGATCACTGCCACCATGCAGAACGCAAGGCCGATCAGATAAACCACCGCCGGAACAAACCAACCGCGGGCATCATTCGTTCTTTCATATTTTTTCGCCTGCTGTGCGGAGCTGATGAATGCGGCGTAGGATACTATACCGCCCACTATGATCATGTCAAACTTCCAGTCGCCAAGGGTACTGGCTGTCTTAAGCTTGACGATATAATAAATGATCACCGTAGCTACTTCGAGTATCATAGAAACTCCCGCAGCCATAATACATTTGGAATAATTCTCCCCGTTTGCCATGAAAAGGAAGATCGCAGCGCCGATAAGTCCAAGGGCTGCAACGGTTTCAAGGATCGCAGCTGACAGATAGACCGCCTTATCCCCACCGCCGTAATAATTTGATTTAGTTATCTCTATCGTGAGTTTCCAGTTATCCACAAGCGCAATTATCCTGAGTACTGCCAGCGTAAGCCAGAGTAATGCCGCAGCAATGTTAATACCATTCTGTTTTGGGTTCATGCATGCCTCCTTTCAACTGTCACCGTATTATCGCTTCATTCACCATTATCCTTGCTCTTCCGTGCATAAATACGATCTGCTCCTTTGGAGCCCTTGAAACGCCGCCGGATGCGGAACGTATCTCAATATTGACATCCGAGTTTGTAAGACTGGCTTTTGTATCCTCGGTAACGCCTCCGAAGCAGTATATCTCATTTCCTGAGCCGTTGAACCTGAGTGTCGCGCTGCCCACCGAAACCTCGGTATGACCGTTTAAGGCTCCTATACCTGCGGCAAGATCTGCATTCACCGTAAGAACCATACCCGATTCGCTTGCATCTATACGGGCATTCCTGCCCTTGATGGTTCCGAGAGTGCTTACGCGTTTTCCGGCTATGGAGCACTTTACATGACTGCTCCAGATCTCAAGACTGCTGCTGTTCCGGAGACTTCCGATGCATACTCCCTGCATGGAGGCAACATCCACCTGCATATCGCTGTCATGCATTACAAGATTGCTTTCTCCTTCTAATGCTCCTATGCCGACACACTCATCACCGTTGATGTATATATCATATTTGCCCCGGTTGATCTGCAATGATCCGCCGAGACCGGCGCCGATACCTACCACCTTATTTCCGTTCAGGTCCATACGTATCTCGCCGTCCTGATAAAATTCTATCTCACCATGCGCCCGGTCAGGTCTGTTGCCGATACCGAAGCCTCCCTCATCATCTATACGTATGTTGAGCGACCCGTCGCCTTCCAGAGAAAGCTTTGATGATTCTGGCACCTGTATACCGCCGTCTATCATACGGTTTGCCCCCACAAGCCTGAGCACAAGCCTGCTGTTTTCTGCCATATTGATGCAGGGACGTTTCTTGAAATTGGACAGTGTCACATTTTCCAATGTGACTCTTCCGTCATAGCCCTCAAGGATCTCAATATACAGGCGATGTATCTCACCCGGAGTTCCGACTATAGTGATATCCTGGAAAGCCGCATTCTTATCACCTATAACGATACTGGTCTTATGCTCTCTCAAGAGCTGGCTCACGGATATACGGTTGATACGGCCTGCGATATATTCCTCGTCTCCGCTGCCTTCAACCATTTCCCTGCGGTA
>ONWK01000356.1 GCA_900321505.1 uncultured Eubacteriales bacterium | reverse complement strand
GAGAACCGTACGCACCCTGCTCCGAAGGAGCAGCCCGAACGAAGAGAGGGTTTGTGAACGATTTCCTTTATCGTTCACAAAGGTATAGGTTCCGAAACGCCATCAGGCGTCTCGAGAACCGTACGCACCCTGCTCCGAAGGAGCAGCCCGAGTGCAGGCACATGCTCCCGCTACAGATCCTGTCCTGCGATAAGACGTGATATAGTCTCATACATCTTTTCCGGTTCTACGGGCTTGGACAGATGATCATTCATCCCTGCCTGAAGTGAACGTTCCACATCCTCATCAAAGACATTCGCCGTCATTGCAATGATCGGTATAGTCTTTGCATCCGGCCGCTCCAGTTCACGGATCGTACGGGTAGCCATAAGTCCGTCCATTACAGGCATACGCACATCCATCAGGATGGCATCATAATACCCCTCCTCATGTTCTGAGAACATTCGGACTGCCTCCTCACCATTCACGGCATGCTCTGATTCTATATCCTCCAGATCCAGCAGATCAGCAAGGATCTCTGCATTCTGCTCCACATCCTCTGCCATCAGAACTCTGCGGCCTGCAAGGCTCACTACTGCTGCCGGTCCTTTTACCGTTTTTTCTTCCTGCCCGGTTTCCAGATCATTTTTCACAGAAAGCACTCGTTGGATCTCCTTCAGAAGTACTTCGGAGAAAAGCGGTTTTGCAAGGATACTGTCCACGCCGTCCATTCTGGCTTCCTCTTCAATAGAGTCACAGCTGTATCCGGTCAGCATTATCACAGCGGTCTCACCCTGATCAAAGGCATGCACGGCTCGTGTAAGCTCCAGGCCGTCCATTTCCGGCATCCTGTAATCTGTAAGCATAAGATTATATGCATTGCCCGCCTCAAAAGCCGTCCTGATCATATCAACTGCCGTCCTTGCGTCCGTAACCGTATCGGATTCGATACCTATACCCTTCAGCTCAAACTGCGCATGCTCGCAGGCGATCTCATCATCATCGATGATTATCGCGCGAAGTCCTGCCGGCAGCCTGATACCATGTTCTGAATGAGCACTTCGATCAGATACCTTCAGCGTAACCGTAACGGTAAATGTGGTACCAACGCCCTTCTCGCTTTCCACATTGATCTCACCGTTCATCATTTCCACAAAATTTTTGGTGATAGCCATGCCCAGGCCGCTTCCGCCGTACTTGTTAGTGTTGGTGGAATCCTCCTGTGAGAAGGTTTCGAATATCTTCGGTATATACTCCTTATCCATTCCGATACCCGTATCCCTCATTATAAACCGGAGTTTACAGCTGTCCTCCTGTTCTTCCAGCTGCTCCACAGTCAGTGTAACGCTTCCCGGGGTATTGGTAAACTTTACGGAATTACCGAGTATATTGATCATCACCTGCTTAAGCTTCATATCGTCGCCGTATAGATAGTCAGCCACATGCCCCACGATATTGCAGTCATAACTCAGGCCCTTGTCCTGGCACTGTCCGTTAATGATGATACTGATCTGATTAATGAACTCTCTGAAGGAAAATTCTTCATTTTTCAGCACTATACGCCCGGATTCGATGCGGCTCATATCCAGGATATCATTGATCAGCCCAAGCAAATGGTTTGCGCTGGCCCCGATCTTTTCCAGATGTTCTCTGGTCCTCGGAGTAAGATCCGGATCCCTCAGGGCAATATTATCCAGGCCGATTATGGCATTCATAGGCGTACGGATTTCGTGGCTCATATTCGACAGGAAGCTGGTCTTGGCCCTGCTGCTTTCCTCAGCCAGAGCCTTCTCAACCTCCACCTGTTTCTCACGTTCCTGCATGATACCGTAGATCTGAAGAAGTATGATCAGCGACACAACAATGAGGCCGATCTGGATAAGGCTGGCGGTTCTCATTGTGCTGTCAACATTATTCATTTCATTCCGGATAAATGTCTGATCTGCTCCTGATCCGTGTTCCTCATAATAATTCTGCACTTTTTCAGTACAGTTATCTATGGCATTATCCGTTGTCTGGCGCATCCATATGCTTGATGTAAATATGATCAGTGCCAGAAGAACCACCCACGCTATAATGGACCGCCCCATCCTCTTTTCCTTATCCTTACGCAGGAACAGCCGGAAATACAGGAAGCCTCCGATACTCCACAGTGCAAGGATAAGATAGGATTCCGTAGAAAGTGTCTTTATGGATATCAGATTCGGGATCAGAAATTCCAATGCGAAAAGAATGGAAATGATCATGCCGATCATACCGACCACCATGTTCTTCCTGTCCTTACTCAAACGCGCCGTCTTCCAGGCAGATGCTGATGCAAGTGCATATGCTATGGTCGCACCTACAGTAGTTACATCCACTATCCAGCTGATTGCTGTACGTCCCAGGAAGGGAAGGACCACGGAAACGGCAAGGATCGCAAGGATCGCATTCCTGGGAACATGCTCCCATATCTTTTTACCGAACCATTTTGGGAAAAGGCCATCATCAGATAAGGAATTGAGAAGCCGGCTGAGAGCAATATAATTACCTATCAGTCCGGTGAAGATCGCACCGAGTGCAGCCACTCCGAGGATGGCACTGCCTGCATCTCCCATGGCAGAATTTGCAGCAAAGAAGGTAGGCTGTGATGCAGCGCCGCTATAGCTGTCCAGATCAGCCACATAGTCAGTCCATGAACTGCAGCCCTCCGGCAAAGCGGTAACTGCCATCAGTGAAAGCAGGATGTATGCTATGGCCGCCGTAATAACCGCTACTGCCATGATACGGAAGGATTTCTTCAATGAGAATCTTGCCTCTGCCGCAGAATGGGTGATGGACTCAAAGCCCACAAAAGCCCAGGGAGCCAGCGCAAAAATAGTAAAAACTCCTCCCGCTTTACTGTTATCCGGTGAATATGCAGGAGTGAAGCCTCCGGTTTCATTCTTTCCTGCCGCAGCCACAAAGCAGATGATTATCCCCATAAAAAGGAGAACCGCCATAATAATCTGTGTCCGGGCAGCCGTTTTTCTGAAAAGACATACAAGCGCCGCAAGCACCAGCGCTCCGACTGCAAGCAGTATTTCTCCGAAATATATATCATATCCTGCGATCTGGTACATATATCCGAACCTGAAGGTATTTCCCAGCACCGTTCTTGCAATAAGCGGAAGCGCTGTGGCATTTGCCCAGATGATCGCAATATAGGTAAGTACCAGAAACCATGCGCTGAGAAAACCATGGTCGTAGCCAAAGGCCTTCCTGGTGTAGGTATAGATACCTCCGCTGTCCGGATAACGGTTCATCAGATAATTGAAATTCACCGCAAGGATGAGCATTACCAGACCGCCGAGGCCAAGACCTATAGCGGTTCCGACGGGGCCCGCGATCGGCAGAAATGTTGTCCCGGGCATTACAAAAGAACCCCAGCCCACACTGCAGCCGAAGGCAAGGGCCCATGCCCCCATGACACCAAGATATTTTTTACTGCCTGATGGAACTACATCTTTCATAAATATATGAAGCCCCCTGCTGTTTTACTGCTGTTCTACTGCTATTTTACTGCTGATTTACTGCCGTTTACTGACTTTCCTCGTATTTACGTATTCCTTCTGCCGTACCGGCATACATTTCAGCGATCCTGCCGATACGTTCCTTTACTTCTGTATCGGAAAGCTTCCGGCTGTTACCGGGGCGGTACTCTTCCGCTATTTCCGAAGCGGCCTCAGCCATGGCAGTAAGGCCCAGATTAGCGCATACACCCTTCATGGCATGGGCCTTTTCAAAAAGCTCAGTAGGATCCATACCATCACCGGCTTCGATCAGTTCGTCAACAACCCCGTTATGTGTTAGTTTACGTATATGCTTGTCGATAAGCCTGTCCAAACGAAGTACCTTTGCTGCCTGTTCATAATCGCCGCCGATCTCCTGATATAATTCCTGTAGTGTCATGATCTTATTCCTTTCTTTTTCCCCATCCGCAATTCTGAAAAAGTCCCTGTATAACCTGCGCCGGAATACCAGCGCAGGTCTGTTACATCATTTATCACGCAGCTTTGATCACGGATTCTGACATACTCCGGTATCGCTGAAGCTGTACTCCCTGCCTTTAATCTCCTTTGTACCGGTTACCATCACTCCGTTTCCGGAAAAGTAATACCACTTTTTACCAACCTGCAGCCAGCCGGTCTTCATTATGCCGTTATTATTAAAGTAATACCAGTCTCCGGAAATATTCTTCCATCCGGTGCACATTGCTCCTGAGGTATTCAGATAATACCATTTACCGTTATCCTTCAGCCAGCCTGTCTTCATTACTCCGCTGGTATTAAAGAAATACCATTTGCCTGAAACCTTCTTCCAGCCTGTACACATTGCTCCTGAGGTATTCAGATAATACCATTTACCTGAAGACTTCTTCCAACCGGTCTGCATTACTCCGTCCTTATCAAAGAAATACCACTTTGCGCCGATCTTCTTCCAGCCGGTCTGCAGCACACCATTCTTATCCAGGTAATACCATTCCTGTTCTATCTTCTGCCATCCGGAGCATACCGCACCGTCTTTACCCAGATAATATATCTTTCCTCCGTCACTCAGCCAGCCTGTAACCTTCTTTCCTTTTTCATCGAGGAAATATTTCTTACCATCGATAGTGGTCCAGCCGGACTTTCCTTCAGTTCCCGGATCTACCGGATCTCCTGAACCGCCGCCGGAAGCATCATCCTTAAGGACGCCGTTATCATCAAAATTGTATTCCTTACCGTCAATGGTATATTTTCCTTTCACCATCGTTCCGTCGGACTTAAAATAATGCTTTGCCCCGTCGATTGTGACCCATCCCGTCTGCATTATTCCGTCAGCATCGAAATAATACCACTCTCCGTCGATCTTAGTGAAACCTTTTGCCAGTTCTCCTGAAATATAATATTTCTTTCCGCCATCTTCCTTGACCCATCCATTCAGGATGTCCTCCCACTTTGCATAAAGCCGGCAGCATCGATCCTTTGTGTCATAGGAATTTGAGTTAAACTGATCAACAGCCTTCTTAATGGATTCTGCAGGCTGTGTACATTCCTTATCAAGATACCATCCCGCAAATTTGTGATCCTTCCATGTGGGTGTGTAGACACCTTTATTCTGATCACTGTCAAGGCTGAGATATGCTGTATCATTACTGTCCATATTGTAAATACGGACATCCGCTCCGTTGATCTCACCTCCGCAGGCGTCCAGTGTAAGTGTACGTGACCGGCTGAAATAATATACTACTGCGGTCCAGTCATAGGTATAATCGCCATTCAGAGAAAATGCATCACCGGCGGCGATGGTCCTGCTGGTATCTTCCCACATGGGAGTGATCTCCATAGTCTCTTCATCACCGAATTTTCCAATGCCGGGCCTGTTATATCCTTTACTGTACTTCTGGGCCTCGATATCTGACAACTTATATCCCTCTATATATGGCATGTTCACAATAAGCTTTACACGGTTTGTCGAATTGAGGTTGTTTATCGCATCAACTGCCCAGATGGCATCCGGATTTTCTGCTTCACCGTAATAATGTACCAGTTTACTCTGTATCTGTTCACCATTTTCATTCACATACTGGAATTCGAGATTTATATATGCGGGATAATACTTAAAGCCGATCCTGTCTGCAAGATAGTTCAGGGTAACTTCAACAGTAGTATCATCCTTCGTTATCTCAACCTTCTTACTGGTATATCCGCCCCATTCATTGCATACGATCATAACCGGTTCGGTACCGGTGATCTCAAAACTCTGAATAAAGGTTTTTCCATATCCTTCATGAACAGGCTCTCCCGCATCCACCTTAGATGTCACCTTTACCGGTCCTTTGGTCTCTGCCGTGCAGTCTGTAAAAACAACACCGTAGCTTCCGGATGAGACATTGCTGTTTTCAAGAGCCTTCGCCTCTGTCGGCGGATCAGGTATGATAGTCACCTTATCCCCGGGAAAAAGGATGGGCATATCGTTCCAGGATGCATAAACAGCACCTGTAGTCTTATTAACAAGCTGTTTACCGTTCTCCTTTCTGTAGTCAAATTCATATTCCTGTACCCTGTGCGAAATTATCGCCTTACTTTTCGGAGCATCGGCAGCATAGACTTCTTTTCCTGTCGTACAGAATACTCCTGCACAAATTACAGTCAGCAAAAACAGTATTACTACACTTTTTCCAATCCTTTTCATTTTCTGATCCTTTCTTCATTATGCTTGGGTTCATACAGCTGTTGAAAATATCTGCTGTTCTCTATCATACCACTTTTTGCCGATTAAAAAAAGACAGAAGAGACTGAAATGCCTCTTCTGCCTGTGATTATTTTTGCATATTTAACTCTTCAGATACCTGTCTATCTCTTTTGCGGCCTTCCGTCCTGCGCCCATGGCAGCGATGACCGTCTTCGGTCCTGTAACGGTATCTCCTCCGGCATAAACTCCCGGGCGGCTGGTGGCAAGAGTATCCGGATCCACAACGATAAGTCCTTTGTCCTGACTTAACTCAACTCCGTCCACACCGTCATTTTCGCTTCTGCTTCCTATGGCTTCTATCACAACCCCTGCCTGAAGCGTATATTCAGAGCCATCTATGGGAACAGGTCTCCTTCTTCCCGATGCATCCGGTTCGGAAAGCTCCATCTTCTGACATTTAAGACCTGTAACATGGCCATCCTCTCCCAGCACCTCCAAAGGAGCTGTAAGATAAATGAACTCCACGCCCTCCTCCACAGCTTCAGCAAGCTCTGCGGGATCTGCCGGCATCTCCTTTACGGAACGGCGGTATACAACGCATACCTTCTCTGCTCCGGGACATCTTACTGCCGAACGGCAGGCATCCATAGCCACATTTCCTCCGCCGATGATGGCCACGGTTCCCTTACCGGGAAGGACCTTTGAAAGCTT
>ONWK01000354.1 GCA_900321505.1 uncultured Eubacteriales bacterium | reverse complement strand
TCACAAACCCTCACTTCGTTCGGGCTGCTCCTTCGGAGCAGGGCGCGTACGGTTCTCGAAACGCCTGATGGCGTTTCGGAACCTAAATACATGAATTTATTTTTGGTTATGGAGGAGGAAGATCATGGCAGAAAACTTAACATTTGAGCAGGCATTAAACCTTTACAAGATCCGTTACAGGGTTATGTTTCATAATTACCTTGAAAGCCTTGCGGATCCGAATGCATTTATCACGTTGGAGAACATGTACGGCCGTCTGATGGAGATGCGCTATGTACTGATGGAACTTTACAATGTAACAGAGGATGAACTGGAGAATCTCGCTGACGATGCAAAGAATGACCGCCCGGTGATAATCACCAGAGGAGATCATATCCGTACCATGACAGACGAAGAGCTTGCGGAAATGTTCCTCGAGATAAAGGAAGGGAAGCTTAACCCCGCGGAGCTGACTGTAGAGTGGCTCCAGGTTGAAGGGGAGTTCTTGTAAGATTCAGCACTTCTGGGGAAATATAAGAATCACGGATAGAAAGATTGCTTTCAGGATTACCTTTTTTGCTTTCACAGGGGCGGCCAAGTCACGGTGCGCCACTAGCCTATTACGTCCGAATGCAGAGCGACCGGAGTCGCAGGAACTACTATGGAGATATAAAATAAATGGCAGATATTAAGTATTACGATATAGGTCTCAACCTGTTCTGCCCGCAGTTCAAACACCCTGACCTTATCCTGAAGAGGGCCATGGAGCAGGGCGTGGCGTGTATACTTACCGGATCTGACCCTAAGGAAAACCGGAAGATAGATGAATATCTCAGGACAGATCGGGGCATGGAGGTATACGGAACGGCGGGGCTGCATCCTCATAATGCGGATGATTTCACGGAAGATATACTCCGGGAGGTGGAGAGTATCTATAAGGATAATCCGAGGGTGGCTGCGGTGGGAGAATGCGGCCTGGATTATAACCGCATGTTCAGTGAGAAGAAGGCGCAGCTGCATGCTCTGGAAAAATTCGTGGAGCTGGCGGAATCGCTTTCGGCACCGATGTTCCTGCATGAGAGAGATGCGGCGGATGATTTCGCGGCGCTTTTCGCAGCGGTACCCGCTGTGGCCGGCCGTTCCGTGGTACACTGTTTTACCGGAGACCGGAAGACCGTGGAGAGATATCTGGACATGGGATTTTCAATAGGCGTGACAGGCTGGATAGGAGATGACAGGCGTGCGGGAGAACTGAGGGAGGCTGTAAAGGCGATTCCCAAAGACCGGATACTGGTCGAAACGGATGCCCCGTACCTTACACCCCGCAATATAAAAGGGCTCGGCCATACAAATGTCCCCGAAAACATAGTATACGTTGTAAGGACACTGGCAGAGTATATGGGTATGGATGAGGAAGAGCTCATCGTATCGGCAAGGGAAAACACTATAAGGCTTTTTGGATTGAATTGATCAGCTGAGGCGCAGAGTATCTTTTGCTGCAGCATCATCTAATTGGATCAGGATTAAGAACACCCCCGGCAGGATAACCTGTCAGGGGTGTTCTTGATATTATAGGGGCTTGGCCTTTTTGAGCCGATCATCATCTTACGGCATGTTATTGATAAGATCGTTGGCAATATCGGCTTCTGAACTGGCCTGATTAACAATATCCTTTGTCTGGTTGATAAGATTTATGCCTATCGAAGCCTCCTCAACCACCGGTGGTTTCTCGCCGCAGGCTGAAAGAAGAGTACCGCAGGCAATAACAAGAATAGCTGCTATTTTAAGTTTAAGCTTTTTCATCTTCATTACCTCTTTTCATGTTCGGATTGTTGTGCCTGAAACTGATTTAAGAATACTTCATACCGGGGGAAAGTGTCAAGTGACAAGATGCCATTCAAATTGCTCCGTGTTCAAATAATTTATATTAAAAATATTCGGTGCTTGAAAGAAATAAAATTATACAGTATAATGTATATACATTTAAGGAGGTGATCTTATGGAGCAGGTAGCTATAAGAGCCTGGGGCAACAGTCAGGGAATCAGGATTCCAAAGAGTATACTTGAAAAAATGGATCTAAAAACATCCGATATTTTGGAAATTGAAGTGGAAGGCGGCGTTATTATTCTGCGGAAACCTTTTATACATAAGACATTTGAAGAAAGGCTCGCAGAGTTCAACGGTGAAATATCTGTTTGTGATTTTGATTGGGGTGAACCGGTTGGGAGAGAGATCCTATGAATGAATTCTACCAGGGAGATATAATAAAAATAAACGGTTTTGCAAGAGAACTTTTTGTTATAGTCAGCAAAAATGCATTTATCAGAGCTACAGGGATTTTTCATGTATGTCCGATGCTTTCAGGAATTCCTGCCGGTCCCATTCACCTTCCGGTAAAAGGGAATAATGGATCGTGTGGAACTGTGATCTGCGAGCAGATAAAAGCAATTGATCCGAAAGCAAGAGGATGTAACAGAATAGACTTTCTTTCGTATGGAGATATCATGAATGTTTCCGATACTGTTCAGGGTATTTTTGAGTACGATTAATTATGATGATATGGTCAAAAGGCCCGGAGGATGCGTTCACACGGTTACCGTAGATTTTGATCAACCGAAAAAATGAGGGATGTAAAAAAACGCCAGGATCTCACGACCCGGGCGTTTTTTTATAGACCACATTTTACTACCGTATATCCTTCTTCATATACTTAATATACGCAACCACTATCCCTGCAATCATAAAACAGCATCCTGTCAGCAGGTATTTAACGTCGATGCTCCCACTGTTCACAATGTGTGAACCGTCGGCGTAACCGAAGGGCGTGATGTACTTGAGAACCTTTGCATCTGAAGTGATATTGCTGATGATA
>ONWK01000351.1 GCA_900321505.1 uncultured Eubacteriales bacterium | reverse complement strand
GATATGCGGTTTCTATCACAAATATTGATCTATATTACTTAGATTTCCTTGATAGTGTAAAATCTTAAAGGTGTGTAGGCTGAAACTAAACAAAGGCCAACTCTCTCTATATACAAATCACTATATAAGTAGCCTGAATTAGATCAGGTAGAGGCATCAGGCTAGTGCCATTAAAAGACCTGAATGATGTAAATCATTTCGGATATTTATAAATATCAACCATGAGTCGATAAATAGCCAAACGTAACTGTTCAGCATCCTGATTCGCATGACAGTCAAAGTTCTCCGCACCTTGACCGCCCCTGCGAAAGCATAAAAGCAGTCTGGAAAGCAATCTTTCCATCCGTGATTTTTATGTTTTCCCAGGGGTACTGAATAGATACAAAAAGAGCTGCCGCTTCAAAAGAAGCGGCAGCCCCTGATCATCAATATGATTATTATCCAAGTACAACAACTACCTTATGTACTGCGCCGTCACCCTTTACAGGGATTACATTTCCTTCTACCGCCTCTCCGTCTACGGTCAGGCTCTTAACGCCCTTGCATACGTGATCGGGATTCTGAACCTCGATCTCATATGTATCGCCGCGGAACTGGCGGGATGCTGTGAATCCGTCCCAAGCTGACGGGATCGAAGGATCTACCTTCAGGCCGTCCCAGTCAGGTGTGATACCCAGGATGTACTGGGAGATAGCAACGAAGTTCCATGCTGCGGTACCTGTAAGCCATGAGTTCTTGGCCTCACCGCTTCTGCCCGCATCCTTGCCTGCGATCATCTGAGCGTATACATACGGCTCTGTACGATGCAGATCGGAGATCTCTTCGTTAAAAGCGGGAGCGATACGGCTGTACCAGTCAAAGGCCTTGTCGCCCTGTCCGGCATAAGCGGCTGCCGCGATCATCCATGCGTTGTTATGGCAGAATACGCCTGCATTCTCCTTATATCCCGCAGGATATGTGGAAATCTCGCCGTACTCAATATAGTACTTTGTAAATGCAGGGTTGTTCAGGACAAGACCGTACTTGCATCCGAGGCGTTCCTCAACAGCGTTGATAACCTTATCTGCGAAGCCCTGATCCTTACCGATATCCGACATGATACCAAAGCCCTGAGGCTCGATGAATATCTTGCCTTCCTCGTTCTCCTTGGAACCTACCTTACGTCCCAGATCATCGTAAGCACGGATGAACCACTCGCCATCCCAGCCGAACTCAACGATCTTCTCCTTCATCTTGTCGATCTCAGCCTGAGCTGCCTCAGCCTCGGCTGTATCTCCCTTATACTTGCAGAGTGCCACATACTCGGGTCCTGCATAGGTAAAGAGTGTTGCAACGAAAATGGACTCAGCCACATCCGAGAAGCCCTTGTCACCATACTTGGGAGAAGTATAGGTCTGGAAGCTCTCACCGGGAGTATCTGACCAGCAGGACAGATTCAGGCAGTCATTCCAGTCTGCACGCATTGAGAGCGGAAGTCCGTGAGGACCTGTACTCTTTGCAACCTTGTAGAAGGACTGCTTCAGGTGATGCATCATGGACTGAGCAAGGGACTCATCATTCCTGTAGGGTACCTGCTCGTCAAGGATGCTGTAATCACCGGTCTCTTTGATATATGAAGCGGTGGAAAGGATCATCCACAGCGGGTCATCGGAGAAGTTACCGCCAAGGGTATCATTTCCCTTCTTGGTAAGAGGCTGATACTGATGGAAGCATCCGCCGTCCTCAAACTGGGTTGCAGCAAGATCCAGGATACGCTCTCTTGCGCGGTCGGGGATCTGATGTACGAAGCCCAGAAGATCCTGATTGGAATCACGGAAGCCCATACCACGGCCGATTCCGGACTCGAAATAAGAAGCTGAACGGGACATGTTGAAGGTAACCATACACTGATACTGATTCCAAATGTTAACCATTCTGTTAACTTTGTCATCAGGTGTCTCAACATTATATTTTGAAAGAAGCTCATCCCACATCTTCTTGTTAGCGGCAAATGCGGCATCTACCTTCTCAACTGTATCAAAGCGCGCGATCATATCATACGCCTTGCTCTTATTCATGGAACCGTCTGCATTCCACTTATCCTTGCCGTTCTCAACATAGCCGAGCATGAAGACAAATGCCTTCTCCTCGCCGGGAGCAAGGGAAAGCTTCAGTGAATGGGATGCGATGGGTGACCAGCCGTCAGCCTTGGAATTGGATGACTGATCATTTCTTACTACGTCGGGACGATCAAAGCCGTTGTAAAGTCCCAGGAAGGACTCACGGTCGCAGTCATATCCGTCGATGGGTGCATTTACGGTATAGAATGCGAAATGATCACGGCGCTCCTTATACTCGGTCTTATGGAACAGGGTCGAGCCCTCTACTTCCATCTCGCCGGTGCTGAAATTACGCTGGAAGTTGGTGGAATCATCCTCTGCATTCCAGAGACACCACTCCAGGAAGGAGAACAGTGTAAAGCTCTTGGGAGATGTTCCCTCATTCTTCAGAACTACCTTCTGGATCTCACAGCTCTCGCCCTGAGGTACAAAGAAAGTAACCTCAGCCTTCAGCTCATGCTTCTTACCGGTGATCACGGTATATCCCATACCATGACGGCACTGATAGAAATCCAGCTCGGTCTTAACCGGTGACCAGCCTGGATTCCAAATCTCACCTTCCTCATTTATGTAGAAGTAACGTCCTCCCACATCAACGGGAACATTATTATAACGATAACGGGTTATACGGCGCAGACGTGCGTCCTTGTAGAAATGATATCCGCCCGCTGTATTGGATATCAGCGAGAAGAAGCTCTCTGTTCCAAGATAATTGATCCACGGATACGGTGTTCTGGGAGATGTAATCACATACTCCTTCGCGGCGTCATCAAAATAGCCAAATTTCATATTGTAACCCTTCCCTTCTTAGATTTTGGCGGTGCTGGGAACGCACCGCAAAGATAGGAATATTATACTTGATTCGGTGCCGTTACGCAAGTTAAATTGTATAAACATAAGAACAACAGTGTGGCTGTTCACGAATCGAGCATGAGGGGAATTTTGTCCCCTCATGCTCGATTGTCGCGTTGGATGCCAAATGGGCATTCGTGCAAGCACGACGCCCGCTTGGCATCCTTATCGCGCATATAAAAGAGACGGTCCCCCACATAAGGAACCGTCCCCTTAATATATCTACTTTCTGAGCTTTGTACCCTTGTTGCCTGTACAGGTTATCTTCACTCTTGAAAATGGTACATCCTCCAGCATAGCGTCCGGTTTGCCGGCTGCAGCTGCCTCTATGACATCCCCTTCGGCAAGCTTTATCAGCATTATTCCGCCGGCGCCTTTACCCTTAAAGGATATATCACTTATCTTTACGCGGACATAATATCCGTTCTTACTTCTGGCCATAACCTGGTCACTGTCCTCAACAGGTCCGATCCAGATAGGCGTCTCTCCCGGCTTTCCTGCCGCAGCCTTCTTCCTGCTGGTATCAAATGCTGCGCCTTCCACTCTCTTGGCATGTCCTTCCCTTGTCACAAAGAGCAGCTTCTCCCCGGCGATCTCTTCCGCCAGTGTTATGTAAACTAT
>ONWK01000119.1 GCA_900321505.1 uncultured Eubacteriales bacterium | reverse complement strand
TTCATCGCAAAGAGTCTCTATCGCTTCCGGCGTTTCCCATGCGGGAACCGGTCTGAAACGGACATATTTATTTCCCTGTTCGTCTTCTCCCTCTATGATATTGTCCACAGCTTTATATTTCCCGCCGATATCATATCCTTCAAATTTATACAGATCTCTGTGAAGCTGAAGGATCATATTGGGGCGAATCGAAATATAATCATGGCTTTCATGAATCGTATTAAGCACATCCCTGTAGCCGGCAATCTCACGCTCATTTCTTGTCTTTGGAGTAGTCTTATCTTTCACAAGAGCTTTCAATCTGGCATCAGAAGTATAAATACCCTCAATTTTATTAGAAGCCTCGGTACTTTGAATTTTAGCTATCTCGACAAGTTGTGCCAGTGCATCCGCTTTCGTCTCTATAAAAAGTGACTGTTCCCCTTTATACTCATGGATCTGCGTAAGCAGTGCCACGATTTCCGGGGTTAATAGCTTTTCCCATTTTTTACTGTAATCATAATTTTTCATTTTAATATCCCTGTCTGTCATATTCCCAGATCCACCACCTTAAACACGCACAGCAATACAAAGACTACCCAAAGGATCAGAAATGATTCTTTGCCTTCCATTTGTCGATTCCATAACAGACGAAGACCACAATAGTCACGATTATCAGATATATGATCAAAACCATTGTATATTGTTCCCCGCTTTACCAGTCTATGAAAAGATAGTTCGATCTTTCATTAAACAACATAGGATACTTTATTTTTCCATCACCATCTGACTCAATCTGCCAGCTCCAATCGGAAGCATTTGGTGTTATCGCACTGCTGTCCTTCCCCTTGAGATACAGATAACACTTATCTCCCTTTTTCCATAAATACGAATCATCCGATGAAATGTATCTCACTTCATTTTCAATCCTTATTTTTCCGGGTTCCTCCGTTAATTCAGCAGATTCAACCTCCATCTCATAGGTATACTCATCCAGTTTACGGATATTGGTAAACTTTCCCTTTATAGTCGAACACTTTACTGTCATATAGTATTCATCAGAAGAATCCCACTGATCATCTGCATAATACTCAGCCTGAAAGCTCCCATCTGCATATATATCAAGGCCCGCATTCCAGTTTCCTGTACTCCATTGGCAGCTAAAGCCTTCTTTATCCTTGATGGGAAGATCCGCCGCTCCGATCTCTGTCACACCCTCCGGCGGGAGCTTCTTGTCAGCGTAGGTGGTCTCCGGTCTGCCGCTCATTTCCTCATATGCTCTTCCCCTCATCATGTCATTCCCGGAATCAGGGACATACAGCGCATAACCGGGCAGGGAATCCCTGACAATTATCTTCGCCTGTCCTTCATCAGTAAACGAAAAGAAGTCAGCTGAATTCATAAATCCCTCCGGCAGCTTTGAGACGGGGAACCCTGGCTGATACAGATATATCCGATCCCCCTTTTTGATATCCGAAGCTTCCACTGTAACCTTCGTCCCATCCTGAATAAACTCACAGGCAGGTTCGGAACGAAATGACTGAACGACAAGCGAGTAACAGAGATCACTCTCTTTTTGGAACTCACCCAAAGTTCCCTTGCCGGCTGAACACCAGATTTCCGCATAACCCTCTTCATTCGCAGCCTGGCCATGAACCTCCCTGTAATATTCAAAGCTCCCATCCTGATGAAGCATGTAATAATTACTGACCGATAGCCCGATGATCCCCGGATAAGCCAGACACATATCCTTTGCAACAGGGAACGCCTCTTCCTGAATCTCTTCGGACGTATTTTCTTCTGATGCATTTTCTTCTGTTGTATCAGCAGAATCCTCTGTCGTTTCCGTGATCTCATTATAGATCACGCTCTTCGTATCATCCTGATGTTCAGGATTGTTTGCCCCACCACCGTCCGCAAGAGGTTCCTTTGCTTTCGATTCTGTCTCAGATTGATCCGTTTCAGAAGACTGACTCATCACCTCCGTTGAAGCAGACGTAACTGTTGTTTCCATCATATTATCTTTCCCGCACCCCGACAGACTGAATGCAAGAATTATTGCTGCCATGATTCCGTATTTTCCTGAATGTTTTTTCATTTTACTGTCCTCTCCTCCAAAGAAAATGCATTTGTATAGTTATATCGCAGATAACGATATCGCTTTCTTGTTACGGGCGTAGTTCCATACTCATTCCAGTTAATCCTGTACTTTACTCTGTACTTCACGAACATAAAAGTTAACTATCTCGTTCTGAATAACCGGAGGATACATAAGCAGAGAATAATGAAATCCTTTCTGGCTGATTCTGTCCACGGTGACGATACCTTTCTGTTTTCCCAATTCGGTCGGCACCTTCATCATTCTTCCATCGATCATTTTCTCTTCTGTATATCCCCAACCAACCAGATGTTCCCAGATTCTTACACGGACAGCTTTCTTCATTACGGTGAGATCTGCCAATCGATTCAGTTCTTCACCGATTTCAGTCAGGCTAAGCAGATCCCTGTAGGAAAACTGTTCCGCTTTCTCAGGTGTCAAACAGTACTCTTCTTTCTTAGAGCTCTTCTTTACAGGCACTTCCCCCGCAGGCGCTTCCTCTCCAGCTTCAACCGCCATACTGGTCATGGCATTCGGTCTTTCTGCCATGAATTCTCTGATGGCATTGATAAAACGTTCTCCATACTTCTCATACTTTGCTTCGCCAACGCCCGTTACGGAAAGCATCGAATCGCGATCAGTCGGAAGCTTGACGCACAGATCGATCAATGTCTTATCGTTGAATACAATGTACGGGGGAACAGCTTCTTCCCGCGCCACCTGAAGACGGAAGGCACGAAGATATTCAAACAGATCGTACCCAACGCCTGTCAGCGCATCTGTGTTCCTTCTCTTTTTCTTCTTTTTACTTTCTTCCTTCTTCTCTTCGTAGATCCGAATGAGCACTCTTGTCTGTTCATCCCTCAGCGGAGTGATATCACCCATCCTGAGCACACTGTACTCTTCCTCTGTCTGGATCAGATACCCATCCAGGATCATCTGATCGATCAGCATTCGGATCTCTGCCTCAGAGAGATTGGGGAGCTTTCCGTAGGATCTGTATTCAATGGTTCCTAATTCCTTCAGACGTGCTCTCTTTGCTCCCAACAGAGTACCGATCACCACACTCAGGCCATAACGTCCTCTTGTCTCGTAGACACAATTGATCACCTGTCTGGCGGCTTCCGTCATATCGATCTCTGTAAACTCCCTGTGACAGTTTCCGCAATTATCGCAGGGTCCTTCCGTCCTCTCACCGAAATAGTTCAGAATATAATTTCGCAGGCAACCTGTGGTCCGGCAGTACCTTTCCATTACCTGAAGCCTTCTCACATCTCTTTGTTTGATCAGCTCGATATCCTCCGGTGGAACGTCCTTGAATTCCTTATGCTCCAGCAGAAACTGATCTATGCGGACATCCTTCGGTGCAAAGAGCAGAATGCACTGCGCCGACTCACCATCTCTTCCGGCGCGCCCTGCTTCCTGATAATAATTCTCCATACTCTGAGGCATATTATAATGGATTACATAACGAACATTCGACTTATCAATCCCCATGCCAAAGGCATTCGTCGCTACGATCACCGGAAGTCGGTCATAAATGAAATCATTCTGATGCCTCTTCCGTTCTTCATTCCCCATACCTGCATGATACTTCGCAGCCGGAACCCCTTTCCCACGAAGAAGCTCATAAAGCTCATCCACATTTTTCCTGGTAGCACAGTAAATGATCCCGCTGTCATTCGGGTGTTTGTCTATATAATCAACCACAAAAGCATCCTTCTGCTTCATGGTCTCTACAGAGAAATAAAGATTCTCTCTGTTAAAGCCGGTAACCACTACATTCGGTTCATTCAAACTCAGCACACAGACAATATCTGTCTTTACTTCCTCTGTAGCCGTTGCCGTAAATGCACTGATAACGGGCCGTTTGGATAAGTTCCTGATAAAATCAGTGATATTCAGATAACTTGGTCTGAAATCCTGTCCCCACTGTGAAATACAGTGTGCCTCATCTACCGTCACCATGGAAATATCTACTCTCTGGCTGAACAGATAGAATGCATCCGTCTCCAGGCGCTCCGGTGCGACATAAAGGATCTTATACGTACCCAAACTTGCCAGTTCATATACCTTCGTGATCTGTCCTTCTGTCAGAGATGAATTGATATAACCCGCGTGGATTCCTGCCTCGTTCAATGCCTTCACCTGATCCTGCATCAGTGAGATCAGCGGTGAGATCACAACAGTGATCCCCGGAAGCAGAAGAGCCGGGACCTGATAACACACAGATTTCCCTGCGCCTGTAGGCATGATGCCCAGAACATCCTGCCCCGCAAGAATCGATTCGATGATACTCTCCTGCCCGGGCTTATAACTGTCATATCCAAAATACTGTTTGAGAACACCTCTTGCGTCCATCCATATACCTCATATCTACAATCCATTACCGATTAGCCGCCTTTTATTCCTGCTCTGTTGAAAAAGGCCTCGTCCAAACATCAATTCACTCATAAAAGGACAAAATGATGCACTTAAATAGTATCACTCATTTTACTCATTGTCAATGTTAACTGCATCATTAATATAATAATGATGCAGTTAACAACCTGATGATATAAATTACAAATAAGACCTTTACAATCGACAACAAGTCATATGCTTTTGATAGAAGCGGATATTAAAATAGTGCAAGATGTTAAAGTGAACCGTTCTCTTTGTACTTCTCCGAGACATTGCCTGGAGAGAGTAATACATTTGCGAGACTGATGATGCAATTAAAAATCCCTGCAAGCCGCATAAATCCACGGTTTGCAGGGATTGTGTTTATTATCATATCTCTTTACTGGGTAAAGGTGCCATATGCGGCAACTGCCTCATCTATTGTCATTTCACCGGTTCCAACCTTATAAACTGCCTGCCTTAACTGAATGACCGCATCATCTGTCAGGCCGATCTCCTCGGGTGACAGTATGCGTGATTCCGGAACAGCCTGGAATGCAGCATACATACTGTTAAATGACAGATCTCTGGTCGGTGACATAAGCCCCTTCTTCTGCGCCATCCTGCTAAGCTCCTCAGAAGTGATCAGGAACCGCATAAACTCATTGGCCATGTCCAGATTCTTGCTGTCCTTGTTAACGGAAAACTGCAGATTCGGCATGTCAAGGAAGTTGGCGCCTTCGTCAGACATGGGCACCGGAACAAAGGTATATTTAAAGGGTGACGCGATAAATGCCTCAGAACGGCTCTCACGTTTCTCAGTTCCGGAAACTGTATCTCCGGAGCAGGTCATCATTGGGACATCGCCTTCAAAAAAGCGCATGATAACAGCATCATAGTTGTTTTCGATCTCAGCACAGGCCTCAAGATTCACACAGCTATCATTCAGGAACTGTACGATCTTCTCAAGGGAAGGTCTCAGATACTCTCCGGCTGAAGGATCAAGGGCATTGAGTTTTTTGACAGCCTCTTCATCATGTGCCACAGTGCCGCAGAAGAAAGGATATATCGTCAGGGTAAAAAGTGATGTTGTCTCCTTCTGGGTAAAGCCCATCATAGGATTTTTATAGCCCTTTTCACGAAAATCAGCACATACCTTCACCAGCTCCTGATAGGTTGTGGGAACACTCAGGCCTTCCTTTTCAAAAAGACTGTTGTTCACGAGCATGCCGTACGTGTTTGCGAAAACCGGAACCATAGGTAGTTTTCCGTCGTCCGTATTCAGAATGATATTGCTTCGGATGCAGCTCAGGTCGAACCCCAGCTTGGGATCCGACAGATCCTCCGCATGATCTATGGAAGATTTATACTGCTCCCGGCCATACATCCATGAATAATTGACATAGATGTCAGGCGCGTCATTTCCGTTCAGAACCGTTCCAATCATATTATTATAGTCATCTACCTTCGTGAACGTCAGCTTCACATTTGGATAATACTTATTGAAACGGTCAAATTCAGCCTCCAGCGCCTCAAAGTTATCGTATCCTCCGGCGACGTTGATGCTGCAGCTGACAGAAGTATCCAGAGCCGGCTTGAAGCCATTCTCTTCCGTCGTTTCCTCCTTCTTCTTCTCTGAGCCGCATCCCGCCAGTCCCAGGATCATCAATAATACTAATAACATACATATTCTCTTTTTCATGATTTCTCCCTTCCTTCCCTTATTCTTCGTATCTCCTTGATAACTAACTTTATATCAACAGGCTTGGCGATATGGCCGTTCATTCCGGCATTCATACATTCCGTAATATTTTCGGAGAATGCATCTGCCGTCATTGCAATGATCGGAATGGATGCCGCCCCGGGATCCGGCAGGCTCCGGATCGCCCTGGTTGCGTCGAGACCGTTCATCTCCGGCATCTGTACGTCCATGAACACCAGCTCATACCTGCCGGCCTCTGCCGCGTTTACCATATCCAAACAGATTCTTCCGTTTTCCGCGCGTTCCGCAGTCATACCGAACATGGTAAGCATGGTCGAAATGATCTCCCAGTTGATATCATTATCCTCGGCCACAAGGATATTCAGGCCCTGCAGATCGGAATAATCGTCCTCCGGCTCAACGGATTTGATCTCCTTCCCGATAAGACCGTTGATCTTATCATAGAGCGTGGAGCGGAAAAGGGGCTTGCTGACAAAGCCGTTTGCTCCCGCCTCCTTCGCTTTATCCTCAATGTCTGATCCATCATATGCGGATATAAGTAAGATCGGAATATCCGCCTCAATCTCCGAACGGATGCGCCTGATGGTTTCAACGCCGTCAGTTTCAGGCATTTTCCAGTCAATAATGATCACTCCGTAATCCCGGCCTGAAAGATGCCTGTGCTTGATCATGCCCAGAGCCTCCAGTCCGCTTCGCGCCTGCTCCGTGGAGGCTCCAAGTGACTCAAGGCTGTCAACAGCCGTCTGCAGCATAACCTCGTCGTCATCCACTATCAGAACATCAACAGGATCAAGCTGCATATCCTCTCTCTGCCTGTCTGCTATAGGGATATCCAGCATAACCGTGAAGGTCGTCCCCTCGCCCTGCCGGCTCTGACATTCAATCGTTCCGCCCATCAGATCGACCATCTGCTTAGTAATGGCCAGTCCAAGGCCTGTACCCTGTATGCTGTTGACGCGGCTGTCTATCTGCCTGGAGAATGGCTGATACATGGTGGCCATATATTCCCCGCTCATGCCGATGCCCGTATCCGCTACGATATAGACCAGCTTTACACATCCGGGTGTGATACTTTCTTCCTCGCGCATTTCTACACTGACCCGCCCGCCGGGTTCCGTGTACTTAATGGCGTTGGAGAGAATATTGATATAAATCTGATTCAGACGAAGCTGGTCTGCATACAGATATTCCTTTTCCATCCGGTAGATATGGAAATTGAATTCCAGATTCTTTTCCCTGATCATCGGTTGTGAGATATTTACAAGATTCTCTACCGTTTCCACTATGGAGAATGTAAGAGGACTCAGCTTCAGTTTTCCGCTCTCCACCTTCGATATATCCAGAATATCGTTGATCAGGGTAAGCAGATGATTGCTGGCGAGACTGATCTTCCGGAGGCTTTCCCCTGTTGATTCCGGATCTCCCAGATTCTTCTCGGCTATAGTCGTTAGTCCTATAATGGCATTCATGGGGGTACGGATGTCATGGGACATAGTGGAAAGGAAATCGGTCTTTGCCTTATTTGCGGATTCAGCTTCTCTTGCCGTGGCATGGAGACGTTTGTTAAGGAAAAGCATATAGCACATGTCACAGATGAACAGGATCAGCAAACCGGCTGAAACTACTCCGATCAGCAGCCAGTTCTCCTTTTCCACCTGAAGATCCTCCGCCGGTACGAAGCCCAGCAGTGTCCACCCTGCGGTATCAGAAATAGGGGTAAAGGCAAGTATGCACTCCTCTCCGTGAGAATCAAGCATTGAAATAGAACCCGTCGAAGAAGTGATCCTTTCGAACAAGCGCTGCGAAGATTCCGGATCCGTTGAATTATATGATTTGTAGAACTCAAAAAAGCTGGAGTTTTTAAAGCTGTATCCCTTGAGGATATAATCACCGTTGGAGTCGATCATGGACAGTTCGGCATTCACCAGCTCTGTCTGTGGAAAGACCCATTTCTGCTCGAGCTCCGAGATGGGAATCACCCGCAGCAGAACCGCATCCCCGAATGTTTTACTTTCCGGATCATATAGCTTTACAGTGTTGCAGAAAGCCAGCGATTGCTCACCATTCATCGGGTTTGTATAAGTACGTGTAATATTTATCGACTTCCCTATCTCATCAATCCAGTCGACATTATCGAGGAGGTTCACACGTTTATAGGAAACAGCATATTCATCGTTCGTTCCCTGTTTGGGGCGTGTGGAAAGACCCGTGAGTGTATCAAGGGAGATCAGATGCGCTGAAGTGTTTGCAAGCACATGCGATTCACGTATAAACTCAACAGCCTCCTCCATAGTCATGTTTTTGTTGTTGATATAGTGTGCCCATACATCACAGATCCTCTGCTCACCTTCCAGGTAATTATCCGTCACCTGCTCCATGGTTACCGTTGTATTTTCAAAATGCTCTATCTGCCTCCGGTAAGAATCCCGGCTTACAAATCCGGAGTAGTTAACAACGAAGCCCAATATGGCTGACATGATGATCACATTGACAACTATAATAATAAACTTTTTCATGTTCTGATTTCCCATAAATGCCCTGTCTCTTTTTTCTGTGTTTTTCTGATATTACAGTAAAGCATATACGTCTTAGCATGGATCAGTTACATTTATCAATTCAGCTCCTGTGATTCCGGATGCTCTGCATCCTGAAAACGGGGTGCTGAACAATTACTATTTTAGCATATCTCAAACTCCCTGTATATAACGCAGAAAAACCTTTTTCGCCATAAAAGCACGCCTGCTTGCCGGCCGTATCGCGCAAAAAGCTCCGGGTCCGTATAATGCGGATCCGGAGTCAGAGGCAAAAGATGTTATTTTTTGCGGAACAATGCCATCAATTCGAAATATGCCCCAACGACGGCGCTTCCCATATGATCCATACTTGAACCGACAAGCTCATTCCCGTCTCTGTAGCGGACATAAACACTGCCTCCCATCATTCCGGACAGTCTGTTCTCATAATCCTTCCATTTATCGATCCCGAACTTCTTTATGATCTCCTGCGCAGCGGAAATCAAATCCGCAGAGATATAACGATGCGTTACTTTTCCGTTGTTATGGTATTCACAGATAAGCTCCGTATCAGAGAATTCGTAAACATCGGCGCCTTCCGAGCTGGGCGGATTTGTCGTAGCATATGACGAACAGGAGAAGAGGAGCACCTTTCTGATCTCCCCGCCGCATTTTTCACATATGTCCCCGGTCTGGTTTTCGGCGCCGCACTTACTGCATTTCCAACCGGCTGTTATTTCCTGTTCCGGAATCTTCTCAGGTTCTTCCGTTTTCACCGCAAGCCTTTTTCCACAATTGGGACAGTACTTTCCTGAACTCTGATATCCGCATTCACAGATGACTGCCGTTGGTTTGATACTGCCGCATTCCGTGCAGAATTTCCCGGTATTACGGGTTCCGCAGCTGCATGTCCAGGGTTCCCCGGTTGTAAGTGCAGGCACGATCTTTTCCGTTCCGGGATACATTATTACCGGACCATGTTTTTCAGGTGTCAGATCCTCTATACCCGGCTGCCTGGATATATCCGGCTCAAGACCGATTTGGTTATTTTCCATATTGTTACCTGGCGCTCTATCACACATGTTCTTTTTCTCCTATGATTATTATAGTTCAAAAGACCCGGCATTTCTGCTGGGTCTTTCAGGGGGAGAGTTTTATATCATGAAGCCCTGTCTGTGGGCACTGTTTATTTTATGACCCTATTATAACACTGCATTTGTCACACAAGTGTCACACCCGCCCCTTTTTTATTTCATCTTCTAT
>ONWK01000350.1 GCA_900321505.1 uncultured Eubacteriales bacterium | reverse complement strand
CCCCGTATTCTTATGTTCAGCCTTCTCCTCATACATCCTTACATCTGCTGTTTTCAGAAGTTCTTCTATATCAGTCTTTTCCTTTACCGTTCCTATAACGCTTCCTATACTTGCCCTGAGCCTGTAGGGTTTGTTAAGCTCGTCACTGTACTTCCGAAGCTGCTTCCGGAATTCATTCTTTCTGTGCTCCACGTTCTCTTCGGAATATCCTATCTTCTTTTCGTGCATCCCTATCAGATAGAACTCATCTCCGCCGGCACGCACAACTATCTCCCCGGGTTTTGCCATATCCTGTACCGCCCGTGCCAGCCAGTAAATGCCCAGATCACCCTCCGTGTGGCCGTAGGTATCGTTTATCTTCTTCAGGCCGTCCATATCTATAACACAGATAAGTGCACTTGCCGGCGCAGACATTTCCTCAAGCATCCTGTCTGTCTCCTGCGACATGCCGATACGGTTAAGACATCCCGTAAGACCGTCGCATGTTGAGATCTTTCTGAGCATCTGCTTGTCACGGGTCATTTCAAGCGCATTATTCACATACCTCAACCAGTTCCGATATACCATGGTAAGCTTACATACCTGATGTATGGAGCGATGAAGTATGTTATAGCCCATTGATGAGCCGTTAAAATGTATCGCTGTAAAGATATAGATACCCGCATCCTTCATCTTCAGATAATGGTTCGGCAGCATGTCGGAGGTTTTGATCAGGTAGCTCTTCTCCTTCTCCCAGAAGAAACGCTTTCCCTCCATCGTATGCATAAGCCTTACACGCATATTTTCAGGATATCCGTGCTCAAGGCGCGTCTCTGTGGTGATCCAGTCATCCGTAAGGCAGATGCAGACATCAAGATAGGGATTAAGCAGATAACAGAAATCAAAGATCTCTTTGAAACATGCTCTGGAGGTTCTTGCGGCAGTAAGCTTCTCCATCATATAGCTTTCCATAAGCTGGCCTATCTTGATATCATCGAAAACATGAGCTGACACCTCATTATGTGACTTAATGAAAAGCATGCTGTCTATCGCATTCTTCAGCTCCCTGTATTCAGGACTACAGCCGCAGCTCTCTCCTACATGGAGAAGTGAGCTGACATCATGCTCAAAGGGCATGAGCTCCGCATCCGGTTCTATCCTGCTCCTTATATAATCCACTGCATTCGCAGCGGAGCAGATGTCATTCGCTGGAAATGATGAAAGTGACGGTTCCGAAATACGGCTTTCATAAGTTCCGTCAAAGCTTATGACCGAAATATCCTCCGGAACACGGATCCCTTCCTCGGTCAGTCTCGAGATCAGTCCAAGGGCCATGGTATCGCTAGCCGAAAGGATAGCCTCAGGTTTCGGAATTTCTCCGGAAGCTATCTGCCGTGCCATCATGTCTCCGCTGTTATACCAGAAATCGCCATAAAAAACCTGATCATCAGGCAGCTCCACTCCGAGCTTTTCCAGTTCATCCTTAAATATCGCAAGACGTGATTCCGCGACCTCATTTTCCTGATATCCGGTGATCACGGAAATATTCCGTTTACCGTGTTTCAGTACCATGTGGCGGCACATTTCGCGAAGGATCGCCTCATTCTCGTCGTGTATCAGATGAAAACCGTCGATAGGCATTTCCAACGCGCATACAGGCAGATCGGGATATTCCGCAAGACGTTCTTTCAGACGTTCGAGAACCTTTCCTTCAAGTCCGTAGACCACATTTACCGTATCGATTATCACACCGTCAATCTCCGCATAATTCACGAGCTCGTAGATATTCGCTTCCGCGGCAACATAATCCTTCATTACGGCCGTTTCCAGATGCATCATGGGGGTGAAGATAAAAAGATCATAATCGTATTTCTCACACTGTGTCCTGATCCCTTCAATAATCGCACTTCCATGCATATCCTCAGGGATTGCCGTCAGAAGTGCTATCCTTTTTCGTCTGCCCATATTTTTCCTCCGGTCTTGGATCACAAAAGCCAAAACGCCGCAGCAATAAATGCTGCGGCGAATATATCGCAAAACTGCCTATACGGGATAGGTCATATTCTCCGTATCCGCCTTGGATACATCGATCTTCTTCTGCTGTGCGTCTCTGTACTGGAAATATTCAGTAGCAACCTGCGGGAACAGTGCGTATGACAGTACATCTTCATCCTGCTGCTTATACTGTGCTATGGCCTTTTCCATATCTGCCAGCTGCGGCTTGATAAGGTCTGCAGGTCTGCAGTTAATAGTCTCTGCATCACCGATGGCCTTCTTCTGAACCTCAGGGTTGAAGGGCTTTACGGTCTGTCCGTACTTACCCGAAAGCAGATCCTTGGACTGCTGTGTAAACATCTTATAGCGCTCTCCGAGAAGAACATTAAGCACTGCCTGAGTACCAACGATCTGTGATGAAGGTGTAACGAGCGGCGGTTCACCAAAGTCCTTACGAACTCTCGGGACCTCTTCAAGCACATCCATAAGCTTGTCTTCCTTTCCCTGTTCCTTAAGCTGGGAAACAAGGTTGGAAAGCATACCTCCGGGTACCTGATACAACAGAGTCTTGATATTAACGCCAAGTACCTTTGTGCTCATAAGGCCGCTTGCAAGATATTTCTCACGAAGAGGTGCAAAATAATCTGCGATCTCTGCCAGCAGCTTCTGATCCAGACCGGTATCATAGGGTGTACCCCTGAAGGTCTCAACAAGCACTTCCGTAGCCGGCTGTGATGTCCCCATAGCCATGGGTGATATAGCGCAGTCGATAACGTCGCAGCCTGCCTCCACAGCCTTCATATAGGTCATTGCAGCCACACCCGAAGTGTAATGTGTGTGCAGCTGAATGGGGAGCTTCGTTCCTTCCTTCAGAGCCTTAACCAGCTTCTCGGCCTCATATGGAACAAGAAGACCTGCCATATCCTTGATACAGATTGAATCAGCACCCATTTCCTCGATCTCACGGGCAATATTTCGCCAATAATCAAGTGTGTATGCATCTCCGAGTGTATATGAAAGAGCTATCTGGGCATGTCCCTTTTCCCTGTTGGATGCCTTAACTGCAGTTTCGAGATTTCTGAGATCGTTCAGGCAGTCAAATATACGGATAATATCGATACCGTTAGCTATGGACTTCTGTACGAAATACTCAACCACATCATCGGAATAATGATTGTAGCCGAGGATGTTCTGTCCACGGAAAAGCATCTGAAGCTTGGTATTCTTGAATCCATCCCTGAGTTTGCGAAGTCTGTCCCAGGGGTCTTCCTTCAAAAAGCGAAGACATGCATCAAAGGTAGCACCACCCCAGCACTCAACCGAATGATAACCAACCTTATCCATCTTATCGATGATGGGAAGCATATCCTCTGTAGTCATTCTTGTAGCGATCAGAGACTGGTGCGCGTCACGGAGCACCGTTTCTGTAATACCTACTTTTCTTCCTTCCATTTCTATCCTCCAAAATAATATGTACCTTTTGCCAAAAAGCAAGCTTTTGCACAATTCTTCGCCATGGCCATCTCCGGATGCTCCGCATCCGGAGATGCTGTACGTGGCTCAGTTAACTGACGTTGAATATTGCCATAAATGTACCTGCGGCGACCGCAGTACCGATAACGCCTGCCACATTCGGGCCCATTGCATTCATCAGCAGGAAGTTGGTG
>ONWK01000095.1 GCA_900321505.1 uncultured Eubacteriales bacterium | reverse complement strand
ATCCTTACATAAGTTGATTCATTACGTGGGGGTAAATGAACGGGGTATAGGCCTATGTGACTTGGAGAAGGTGTCACATAGGTCTTTTTCTTTTTGCTTTGCGGTGCGCCCCTCAGCACTGAAATAGGCTGCAAGTGTTGTTTTTGAACGTGGGGCTGTCGCATCAGTCTAATGCGACAGCCTATTTTTATGATGTGCCAATATGGAACTCTTTTTATGCCGCGATTCGTGATACAATAGGCTATGAGAGAAGAAGAGTCAGATGCTTCATATGGCAAAACGGGTTTTTATGAATAACAATGGGTATGGATGAAAATTTATGGGAAAAAGAATATCGTGTATTTCAAAATAATTGAATTCGGTGCGGGAAACATGATACAATGATATTTTAAGACCGGAAGGTTCGTGATCGTAATAAAGGGTACGTGAATAGTTTCGATAAAAGAATAATACCGGCATTTTGCAGTGAACATAAAGCAGAATTCTTTTTTCAGGGAGATTAATCAGATTGGAGAATAATGGCAATAAGAACAGGGAGAATCATGAACCTTCCGGTTTTGAAAAAGAATCCGGATACTGGTCAGAACTGATTTCGGATTCAGGCAGCTATCTGAAATTCCATAACATAAAAACAAACAGCTGTAACTCCGTAAAGATCGGCGTTAGTGAAAGCATGGTTTCGGCTTTTATCAAAGAACAGGATTGCTCCTTGCCTGATCTTTACGGCAGCATTTTTGCATTGTATTTATCGCGGATTAACAGACTTGAGGGTTTTTTGTTAAATACCGTAACACCTGCAAAGAACTGTGAAATGTCTGATAAAAAGACTCTGCTCCGGATTCATGTTGAAGAAAAGGAGAGTTTTTCTGATCTGGTAAGGTCGTTTAAAGCAGCTTTCCGGGAAGCTGCGGAGCATACGGACGTTGATGTGGATCACTATCTGAAGGAGAAGGTTTCGTATTATTCCGTTTACGATCATTCCTCTTCCGGTAAAAATACGGATGTATATCATGACGATGTTTTTGCCATGGAGCTGAATATTTACGAAAAGGAGCTGGAGCTTCGGTATAATACGGACATCTTTTCGGATATCTATATCAGTCACATGGTAAAAAACCTGGAAAGCTTAACAGATGGCGTCCTTCGTTCTCCTGATCAGACTATTTCGGATATTGATATTCTTTCTCAGGAGGAAAAAGACTGCCTTTCCGTGTTTAACAGAGGGAAAAGCATTGAGGTTGATCAGGACAGGATGTTTGCCGAGTCTTTCCGAAGCTTTGCAGCGATGAATCCGGATGCCCTGGCAGTGGATGACGGCGTAAGTAAGATCAGCTACGGAGAACTTGAAAGATCAAGTAATTCCGTTGCTTATGATCTTTCGAACAATCATAAGATCGGACCCGGCTGCCGTGTGGCCTTAATGCTCCCGAGGAACTACCATTTTCCGGAGCTGGTACTGGCTTTAAATAAAATAGGCGCGGCCTATGTTCCGATCGATATGCAGTTTCCGCCTGCCCGGATCAGACATATGATCGATATAGCAAGGGCGGAATATCTCATCACAATAAGATCCGTTGTAGAGAAGCTGGATCCGGATGCGAAGGTCATCTGCCTGGAAGATCTGAATTATGATAATGATGTTCCGGTGGAAATACGCAGCAGGAAGGAGGACCTGTTCGCTATCCTTTTCACCTCAGGCACCACCGGCATCCCCAAGGGAGTCATGTTCTACAATCGGCAGTTTCCATGGGCAGCTGCAGCCATTACAGAGGTGTTCCATACCTCCGAGGGGGACTGCATGGGCTCTTTCTTCAGCTTCAGTTTTGTGGCGTCCTTTGTGGTCTGCATATCGCTTTATATGGGCTGTTCTCTACGGCTCTTCAATGAAGAAGAACAGAAGAACAGTCTGCTGCTTACGAAGGCTCTTAAGGAAGAGCATATGAACAGTCTGATCCTTCCACCAACGATAGGTATTCCTCTTTATGAGAGGGAGGATCTGAATCTGGATTATCTGGTGCTGGCCGGAGCAAAGCTGAATGAATTAAGCAAAAAAGAGAGACATACCAGACTGGTGAATTTCTACGGAACCACCGAAGTCATCGTGGCCATCAGCAAGATTTATAATATTAAGAACAGCAACGATGACCGGGTGCCCGTAGGAAAGCCGGTTGCGAATACATGTGCCTATATCCTGGATGAAAAAGGCCGTCAGATGCCGGTGGGGGTCCCCGGTGAGATCTGTATATCCGGTGGGCTTTGTACACCGGGATACTGTAATGATCCGGAGCTTACAGACCTGAAGTTTGTGGAAAATCCTTATTCCGACTGCGATGTGAACAGGATCATGTATCGCACCGGAGATATAGGTTTTTACAATTTTGACGGCGAGATAGAGATCATCGGACGGGAAGACAGTCAGCTGTCCGTAAGAGGCTTCCGTGTCGAATCTGATGAGATTCTGACCATAATGAAGGGCATTGCGGGAATCTCTGACGTCTGTCTGGACGTTGAAAATGATACCCTGATCGCTTATTACACCGCTTCGGGTGAAATGAATGTGGATCGGATCAGGGAAGCTCTGGAAAGAGAGCTGCCTAATTATATGATTCCATCCCTGTTTGTCAGGTTGGATAAGATCCCTCTTAATATCAACGGAAAGATCGATAAATCCGCTCTGAAGAGGGAGACGCGGAATGAGAACATTGATATTGCGGATGAGACCCTCCGCCTGGTTGTAGAGGCCTT
>ONWK01000349.1 GCA_900321505.1 uncultured Eubacteriales bacterium | reverse complement strand
GTCTTAGCGGTTCCCGCAGGTGCGGACGTTGTTGAAGTGGACGGTTCGCCGCAGCCTGTAAGCATCAGCGCCATCATGATGAATGCCACGGTACATTTTTTAAGCTTTTTCATAACATTTCCTTCTTTCATTAGTTCATTCTTTCATAATCGCTGTACACCCATGTTCCCTTATCTTTGTAGTGGAACATATATGCCTTTTCCATACCCTGCTGGTACAGACCCGCAGGATCAAATACATAAGTGTCGCCGTCTATATCTATCTCCACCCATGAATGCGCTCCTGCTCCGTCGGGCATTTTCACATATCCGGAAATCTGATGCGCGTCATAACCCATGCTGTAAGCCAGATCCCTGAATACCGCCGCGTATACATAGCAGTTTCCTTCACGGTTCTGGATGCCGTACTCGGCAAGCTTTGTGGTTCCCCAGGACTTGTCGAAATCGCCCTTTCCCTTGTAAATGATCTTCATACCCGCAAAATTCATAGCGGCTTCAAGATCCATATTCAGATCCACTGCCAGCTGCGCTGCGAGCTGATCCTCAAGATATTCGCCTTCGCCGTTTTCACGCAGATAGTAGTAGCTTCCATCGTAGTTTACCAGCTGATCCGTACAGAGCACGCCGTCCGAATCCGCAAGAAACAACTTTCCATCTGAAAGGATATAGCCCTGATCGCTTTTGATCACTCCGTTTTTATCCGCATAACGGAGCAGTCCGTCTACGGTAACGGAGCAGTTTGCTGCAAGTGCGCCGTTTGGCTGAAGATAATATTTCTCACCCTTATCGGTTATTACCTGATCCCTGAGCATTATACCGGAATCATCCATGTAGTACCACTTGCCATCCGCTTTGACCCAGCCTGTTGCCATGATCCCGGAATCCTTGAAATAGTACCATTTTCCTCTCCATTTGTTCCATCCGGTTGCCATGGCGCCGTTCTTCTTAAAATAATACCAGCGGCCGTGAAGCTTTTTCCAACCTGTCTGCATGACTCCCGATGAATTCAGGTAGTACCACTTGTTATCAAGCTGAAGCCATCCTGTCATATCATTTCCGGATCCGTCACGATAATGCCACTGACCTTCGGCATCCTTTGACCAGCCTGTACCGGAGCTCCCTGAACCCGAGCTCTTTTTGCCGGTTGTTTTTGCCTGGGCATTCGAGGTCTTCCCTTTTGATGGCGGACACAGAAGAATCACGGAAGAGACCAGAAAAATCAGAATAAGAAAAGCCGGAATAATAACCTTCCGGAAATTCGTTCGGTTGTTCAATCGAAATTCCTCCCATAAATTTGCTCTATTAGCAGTAACTATTTGCGGTTAATCTGCTGTATTATATACAATATGTTCTTAAAACGCAACCCTGAAAGTTTTAAGTCTTTTCCGTAACTGAACAGCAACCCGGAAAATGTACAAACTTATTTGTTCAATCCCCCATAAATTGTTTCCTTATTTTAGGTTCATTTAAGGTTTAGTGCTTACACTCATGATCATACCACGCATAAACTGTTTTATTATATTGGTAAAGGAGTGATCCTGTTATGAAGAAAACAAAGAATCTTTTCCCGTACTTTCTGGTATTTGCGCTGGCTCTCGCCGGCACCGGCTGCGGCAGCTCCGAAAGCTCCGGCACTTCCGGATCCGCAGCTGAAGCAAAGGCTGAAACAATGAGCGTTAATGATACCGACAGCAGTGATACGGAATCTTCCGATAAGAAGTCTGATAAAAAATCCGATAAAAAGTCTTCAGATAAAAAGGACTCTGAAGATAAAAAGATCACTGATACTTCCTATACATCAAAGATCTTCGATAATACATATGTGCATGAGATTAATATTGAGATCACCGAAGAAGACTGGGAGGATCTGAAGCAGAATCCTACAGAGAAGACAAAATATAAGACCAACGTAACCATCGATGGTGAAACGCTGCAGGAGGTATCCTTTGCAACAAAGGGAAATACAAGCCTTTCCTTTATCGCCTCAAATAAAGATACCGACAGATATTCCTTCAAGCTGAACTTCGGAAAATATGTGGATGACCAGACCTATTACGGACTGGATAAGCTGAATCTCAATAATATTTATGCCGATGCAACCTATATGAAGGATTATCTGTCCTATGAAATATTCCGGGAAACCGGTGCCGATGCACCCCTTACCAGCTATGTGCAGCTTTCCATAAACGGTGAAGTATTCGGTCTTTATCTTGCGGTTGAGGAAGTCGGTGATTCATTCCTTGCAAGGACTGAGGATGGCGAAGGCGAGCTTTATAAACCGGAATCCGAACAGCTGGATAATATGGGTAAAGGCGGCGGAAATATGCCTCAGATGCCGGATGGTGCTGATTTCTCAAATGACGGAAATATGCCCCAGATGCCCGACGGTATGACTCCTCCCGATGGTGCAGATTTCTCAAACGGCGGTCAGATGCCCGATGGCATGACTCCTCCCGATGGTGCTGATTTCTCTAATGGCGGTCAGATGCCCGATGGCATGACTC
>ONWK01000285.1 GCA_900321505.1 uncultured Eubacteriales bacterium | reverse complement strand
GACTGCACATTCTGCACGCCGCCGGTTTCCGTATCCGCATCGACATGCAGATCATTTACAAAAAAATGCTTCTGAAACAGGTATTCTTTATAAAGCTCCTTCATTTTTCTCCTTTCTACCCCGATATTGCCGGACTTATAGATTAACAGTCTGCGAAGTAAGCCCGGCTAGCTGGGGGTTGCACGATATCATGCCGCATTTTTCATCGGAGAGGAGTAAGCGGCATTAGCTGTGCGGATATCGGCGATATCACCGGATTATCACCCAAAAGAAGTAAATCCAGTTAGCTGCCGACAGAAAGATGATAGCACATAATGATGGGATTGTCATTAAACTTGCGGTAGAATCCGGCATAATTTGGTTATATTTTTCCTTGAGTTATCAGGAGAGTTGTGTTAAAATCTTACTGATTTTTTGAAAAAAAGGAGGGTTTTCTTATGAACAGATCGATTGGTGTATGCATTATACTTTCGATTGTAACTTTAGGTATCTACACGCTCTACTGGATGTACAAGATCAATGAAGAATCTGCACAGATGAGCGGTGAGCCTGAGATCACAAGCGGAGGAATGCTTATACTTCTGTCAATCGTAACCTGTAGTATCTACCTGATCTACTGGTCCTACAAGATGGGCGAGCGTTTTGAGCGTATGCGCGCACAGCGTGGCGGTCAGCCGGGAAGTCTTCCCGTTATCTACCTTCTTCTCGCTCTCTTCGGTCTCGAGATCGTTTCTCTTGCTATGATGCAGAGCGAAGAGAATACCGTAGTTGGAGCAAATTAGATCAAATAAGCTAAAATGGGGACAGGTCCTGACATCAGGCCTGTCCCCATTTTAGCTACTCCTCATACAGAAACCGTATCCTTTCATAGATCAATGCAAAATCCACCTTACATTCTCCATTCCATATTCCGACAGGAACCTGGTCATCAAAGGTATACTCCACCGGATCATCATTTTCTTCGAAATGGAATACTGCTAATTTCTTTTCATCAGGATCTACAACCCAGTATTCCCGGACACCGGCCTCTTTATACTTCTTCATTTTCAGTATCGTATCCACAAACCATCTGCCGGGAGAAAGTATCTCCACTATGAGATCCGGAGCTCCGACAATACGGGCTTTTGTGATCTTGCTCCGGTCGCAGACTACAAGTACATCAGGTTCCACCATGGTCTTATCATCGCAGCTCAGCTGAACGTCTGTGGGTGCGATAAAGGGAGTGCAGGAACCGTTGTTTTCTGAAATGTGTGATAATAACTGATAGTGGATCATACCGGCAATTGTCTGATGTATGGTGGTCGGAGCCCCCATGTCATAGAAAACATTGTCGATCATTTCAATGCGTGTGCCCTCGGGAAGCGCAAGATATTCCTCCATGGTATGCTTCGGCCGGAGCTGCTGATGAACAGGCCTTTTTGCCTGATATGCGGGAGCGGGCTCAGCAACACATAAGTTTTCGGATTCCGAAATGCAACCAGTATAAGCCTTCGCGGTATGACCTGCATCCCCGCCGGATTTCAGCTTGATCCCTATAAAATAGCGCAGAAGAGCCTGCATGGTAGGATATCTGGGAGAAGTAGTTTCTCCGCTGAATATCTTTTGGACAGTACCGAGAGGAAGCCCTGTACCATCCGCTATCTGCTGGTTGGATAAGCCGTTATTCTTCTTGATCTCGATCATTTCATTAAGAGTCATAGGCTGCACATCCTCCGCATTTATGCGCAAATAGTTATAAATACCCGATAATATTCAATTATATACCGCAATTATTCAAATGTCAATGCTGGAGAGCTAGCGTTTAGGTCAATGACGAAGGTCAATGACGAGAGACTGAGCTGTAAACCGAGGTGCCAGCCTGTAAGAAGAGATGTCAACGGTTTGGGTCAATGTTTCGAAGAATACCGTACTTTCCTTGTAACGACAAAATGACGGTATTATTTGATAAAAACACCGACAAAATGACGTAATTGAGATTGACATTTTATATAATATATGTTTTATTATCTACAAAGATAGCTGTTCAGCATCCGGAGTCGCGGGGTACTGAACAGTTACCTGCAAAGGTTATTGGATATCACAGTGTTTATTACGAGGGGGACCGGAAATGGAACGAAAGTATGTTTTAGCAGACCGGCTGAGTGGATCGGAGATTCGTCAAATGCGGGAAACGCTGGAAATGAGCCGGCGGGAGTTTGCTGCGTTTGCAAACTGCTCATTGAGAACTCTGGAACGCTGGGAGCGCGAGGATGCAGAGGTTTCGGGACCTGTAGTGACACTTCTGGAGATCCTGGCAAGAGACAGATTTATGCCTAAGAGGCTTGAGTATCCTGCGGAAGCCCTGAGACTGCGGCTGATCTATCGTAAGGATTATTATGTTTGTACGGTGATAGATGTGGACGAGCCGCGGCGGGAAGTGAGAATTCAAAACTATGTGAAGGATCCGCTGTTCAGGGCATTTGGTGTGAACCAGTCGCCTACATACGAGGACTACGAGGAATTCCTTGAGTCGCGATGTTTCCCTTCTACACGTGATAAGCTTAAACTGGAGCTGAAACGTCTGGAGCTTCCATTTTATGACCCTCTTATGATAATCGAAAAGACTGAAGGGCGAATGGTGGAGGATGATTTCTGGATAGAGATCGTACGGATGTAATAGTTGATGACAGGGGGACACCGAATGATAGAATTGTTCGAAAAAGACCTGTACAGAGAAAACAGGGCTTCATCAAAAGGAAATCAGCTGAAATTCCGGCGGGACGGGATATGGTACAAGGCTGACTACACCGGATATGAGGGACTGGCGGAGTATACTGTGGCGAAGCTTCTCAGGTATTCTACGCTGTCACCCGATGAGTATGTGGATTACGATACGGAGGATATATGTTATAACGGAAATGTGTATCTTGGCTGTAAAAGCAG
>ONWK01000229.1 GCA_900321505.1 uncultured Eubacteriales bacterium | reverse complement strand
GTGGGTTATGACGAGGGCGGACAGCTCTCCGAACAGGTTCGGAAGAAACCTTACTCCGTACTGCTCTTTGATGAGATAGAGAAGGCGCATCCCGATGTGTTCAACATTTTACTTCAGGTGCTGGATGACGGAAGGATCACGGATTCCCAGGGACGCATAGTCAATTTCAAGAATACCATCATAATCATGACCTCAAATGCAGGTGCGGAGAGGATAGTCGCTCCCAAGAATCTTGGTTTTGTTACGGCGGAGGATACCGCTGAGCGTGACCACAACCTGATGAAGGAAAGGGTCATGGAGGAGGTGGAACGGCTGTTCAGGCCGGAATTCCTTAACCGTCTTGATGAGACCATAGTATTCCATATGCTCTCGGAAAAGGATGTGAAGGATATAGCGTCCATGATGCTGAAGGATCTTTCGAAAAGGGCAAAGGAGAATCTCGGCATCACCCTCAGCTACGGAGCGCCGCTTAAGCAGTTTATCTATGATAAGGGCTACGATAAGAAGTACGGGGCGAGGCCTCTCAGGCGTGCGGTACAGACCTGGGTGGAGGATCCTCTTTCCGAGGAATATCTGCAGGGGAGAATTAAAAAGGATACCGCCGTTTCACTGGGAGTTAAGGACGGAAAGGTGACATTCAATACTGCGGGAGAAAAAAAGATTTCAGCGAAAAGCGGTAGAAAAAAGAAACAGGATGTAATATAATGGATATACGGGAGTGCCCGTTCATATTGAGGCCTATAAAGGAGGTTAACAGCTAATGGCAGTTATAGAAGAACTGATCCGTGAAGAGGAAAGCGGCAGCCTTTCCTTCGGTAACTATGAGTTACAGACCAAGACAAAGAAGGACGGCTTCCAGTTTATGGGAGACAGTTATAAGATAAAGACTTTTAACGAGATCACCAAGCTTGAGAAGAACGGTTCTTTTGTTTACGAATCGGTTCCGGGAACAACAGTGCACAACTTCGTTGCCAGTGCTGACAGGATCACCTTTGATGTGGAGGGAGATCAGGATGCACAGCTGACACTGGAGCTTGAGCCGGAGCAGGATTATAAGGTGTATGTGGATGAGGTCTATGTCGGTAAGATGAAGACCAATCTGGGAGGTAAGCTGATCCTTTCGGCACCTCTTGAGGAAAATGATACAACAGCAGTTGTGATCGAGAAGGTAGAATGATCTTAAAGCCCCTGCCGGAAATGCAGGGGCTTAAGTTTTCCCTGGTATCCTGAAATAATGAGGAGAAACGGTTTTGAAGGAGAAGAAGGTATATTTCTGCAAGGAATGCGGCTATGAGTCTGCAAAATGGATGGGTCAGTGCCCCGGATGCAGACAATGGAACACCTTTGCCGAGGAAAAGATCACGGTATCCAAAAAGAAAAGCTCATCTGCGCTTCCGGGAGAAAAGCCTGAGGCGGTCAGCATTACCGAGGTAAAGAGCGCCGGTGAGAGCCGGCTTTTTACCAATATCGGAGAGCTGGATCGTGTGCTGGGAGGGGGCATCGTACGGGGCTCACTGGTCCTTGTGGGCGGTGATCCCGGTATCGGAAAGTCCACCCTTCTGCTGGAAATGTGCAAGGCACTGGTGGCGGAGGATGCGAAGGTGCTCTATGTGTCCGGAGAGGAGTCCCTGTCCCAGATCAAGATGCGGGGCGTGAGGCTGGGAGCCTATGACGAGAAGATACTCCTTCTTTCCGACGGGGATCTGGAGAATGCCGGGCAGGCCATAGAAAAGACTAATCCGGATGTGGTGGTGATAGACTCGATACAGACCATGTTTGTAAATGAGCTTGATAATGTCCCCGGAAGCGTGACTCAGGTGAGAGAGGTTACGGCAAGGCTTATGCAGCTTGCAAAAAGACTGGATACAGCCATTTTCATAGTCGGTCATGTGACCAAGGAGGGAACCGTGGCAGGCCCCCGGACCCTGGAACATATGGTGGATTGTGTGCTTTATTTTGAAGGAGACGAGAGCTCCGGCTTCCGCATGCTGCGGGCTGTGAAGAACCGTTTCGGCTCCACGAATGAGATAGGTGTCTTCAGCATGACAGAGACCGGGCTTAAGGAGGTGGCGGATCCTTCGCAGACCTTCCTCAGCGGACGTCCTGTGGAGGCTCCGGGTTCCGTGGTCATAAGCTCCATGGAGGGCTCCAGAGCGGTACTTGTGGAGCTGCAGGCCCTGGTGTCGGATTCCGGCTTCAGCATGCCGCGGCGCACAGCGGTGGGACTTGATTATAACCGGGTAAATCTCCTTATGGCAGTACTGGAGAAAAGAGGCGGCGTGAGCCTTTCGGGCTGCGACTGTTATGTGAATATCGCCGGAGGAATACGCGTGAACGATCCTGCGGCGGATCTCGGCATAGTCTGTGCCATTTATTCCAGCTTCAGGAACCGGCCGGTGGGTGATGATACGGTCATCATAGGAGAGGTCGGTCTGGCAGGAGAGATACGCGGGGTGCAGAACCTGGAAATGAGAGTAAAGGAAGCCGATAAGCTGGGCTATAAGAGAGTAATACTTCCGAAGGCTGTGAAGGTGGGCAGCATCCCCGGCCTTAATGCCGAGCTGGTCTATGTATCCAATATACGCGAGGCTCTGGACAGAATATGATAATAATGCCGATCCGGACACAGTAGGCCGTCCCGGATGCGATATGGCGGAGAAAGCGGATTACGGCATCCCATATATAGATTTTCAAGGAGGAAAAGACCATGAAGGAGTATAAAAACTACATCTTTGATCTCTACGGAACTCTGATCGATATCAACTGCGACGAACGTTCATCCTCCCTCTGGCGTCTCCTTGCGGATCAGTATGGGGTCTACGGCTGCTGCTGGAAAAAGAAGGAGATGCGTGACAGATTCTTTGAAATGGACCGCGAGGAGCGGATCCTGCTTTCAAGGAAAAACGGAAGCAGCCATCCCGAGATAAAGCTGGAGCGTGTTTTCGCCCGTATGCTCCTGGAGGCGCCGGCCTATACGGAAAGCTCGGTGGAGATAGCGGGACGGACCGTGGAGGCGTGGAGAAAGATAAATGCAGATTATCCGGAGGAGGTATTGAAGCTGCTTTCCGAGAGCGACTGGATGGTGGCCACAGCCAATCTTTTCCGCGTAAAGTCACGCATGTACATGAAGCTTTTTCCGCATACCATGTCAACACTTAAACGTCTAAGAAAGACAGGCCACGGCGTATATCTTTTATCAAATGCACAGAGGATATTCACCATGCCTGAGATAGAACAGCTGGAGCTGCAGAACTGCTTCGACCGGATGTACATTTCATCCGATGCGGAGATCATGAAGCCGGACGGTGCATTTATGATGAAGCTGCTTCAGGAGGAACAGCTGGATCCTGAGGCTTCGGTCATGGTGGGAAATGAGCTTCGTTCCGATGCGGGCGTGGCCATGGGCTGCGGAATGAACAGCATAATTCTCAATACAGCGGGAAGATCAAAAAAGGAACTGAAGAAGGAAAGGGAGAAGCTGATGAAGGATGAGAAGTATTCATCGGCTCCCGTGCCGGTGATCATCTGGTCCGGCGATATAGAAGAAATACTTCCCTCCGATGAGAAAGAGAAGGAAGGGAAGAAGAAAGAGGAAGGAAAATGATCCTTGCATGCCAGAACATTTCCAAATCCTACGGGGAGACGGAGGTTCTTAAAAGTGTTAATTTTCATATAGAGGAGAAGGATAAGCTGGCGATAGTGGGCGTTAACGGCGCAGGTAAGACCACGCTTCTCAGGCTGATCCTGGGTGAAGAGCAGCCTGATACGGGAACCGTGGTAAGGGCAAGGGAGCTCAGCATCGGATATCTTTCGCAACATCAGGATATCTCCTTTCAGAATACGGTCTACCAGGAGATGGAGCAGGCCAAGGCTTATCTGATCCGCATGGAGCAGAGGCTCCGGGAGCTGGAGGAGGAAATGAAGCATCTTGAGGGGGATGAACTGGAAAAGGTGCTTGAGACCTATAACAGGCTGTCCACCCGTTATGACCGGGAGAACGGCTATGCCTATGAAAGTGAGATCGCCGGAGTCCTTAAGGGGCTGGGCTTTTCCGAGGCGGACTATGACCGTGATATAAGCTCGCTTTCCGGAGGCCAGAAGATGCGTATAGCCCTGGGACGGCTGCTGCTTTCGCATCCTGACGTGGTGCTTCTTGACGAGCCCACGAACCATCTGGATATGCCGTCCATTTCATGGCTGGAGGGCTTCCTCTCGGGTTATCCGGGAGCGGTCATCGTGGTTAGCCATGACAGATATTTTATTGACAAGGTTTCAAACCAGATACTGGAGATCGAACTGGGCAGATCGGTGCTGTACCGGGGAAATTACAGCTTCTACCGTGAGCAGAGCGAGAAGAGGCGTGCCGATGCGTGGAAGGCTTATCTTAACCAGCAGGCGGAGATACAGCATGAAGAGGATGTTATCCGCAAGCTGAAATCCTTTAACCGTGAGAAATCCATTAAGAGGGCGGAAAGCCGTGAGAAAATGCTGGACCGCATCGAAAGGGTGGATAAGCCTCAGGAGGTAAAGGCGGATATGCGCCTTACACTCACACCCGTCACGGAGTCCGGAGAAGATGTGCTTCAGGCGGAGCATCTGAAGAAGGCCTTCGGAGAGAATCTGTTATTTGAAGAGCTGGGGCTGGATATCAAACGCGGTGAGCACGTAGCGCTGATCGGCGGCAACGGTACGGGAAAAACCACGCTGCTTAAGATACTGGCAAGGAAGATGCCCAAGGATATGGGCAGCGTCAACTTCGGAGCCAGGGTCCGCATGGGTTATTTTGACCAGGAGAATCAGGATCTTTCCATGGATAAGACTCTTTTCGACGAGATGTCCGATTCATTTCCCGAAATGAATAATACACGAATCAGAAATGTACTGGCGGCCTTTCTTTTCACCGGTGACAAGGTGTTCCAGAAGATAGGAGACCTGTCCGGCGGTGAAAGGGGACGGGTGTCGCTGGCAAAGCTGATGCTGTCGCCTGCAAATCTGCTCATTCTCGATGAGCCCACCAACCATCTTGATATACCATCCAAGGAGATACTTGAGGATGCCATACGCAGTTATACGGGAACGGTCCTGTATGTAAGCCATGACAGGTATTTCATAAATCAGACCGCAACAAGGATACTGGAGCTCCGGAACAAGGTGCTGACCAGTTATCCCGGTAATTACGATGATTATGAGGAAAACCGTGAGAAGCTTTATCAGCTTCAGAACGGGGACAATCCTTATGCTGATACAAATGAATCCGTGACGAAGAGCGGTTTCTCAATTGTTTCCACGGAAGCCTATGCAAGGGAGGCGGGCGGCCGCGCCGGCGGAAGCGCAAAGGAGGAATACCTTGCAAGGAAGGAGGCCTATGCGGCTGAGAGGAAGAAGGCCAGCGATAAGAGAAAGCTTGAAAAGCAGATAGCCGCAGCGGAGGAGGAGCTGGAGGAGATCGATACTAAGATGAACCTTCCGGAGAATGCCACGAATGCCATGCTCCTTACCGAACTTTCCAACCGCCAGGCTGAGCTTGAGGAGCAGCTGCTGGGATGGTATGAGGAGATGGAAGAGCTGACTCAGTGACTGGATTCTTCGCAATGTGCATGAAATGACAGCGTCATCTCATCCGGATGCCGGAAGATAGTTAACTCGGGAGACTTTAAAAATGAAAAAGGACATACATAGCCGCATCATCGGGATCATCGCCATGGCGGCGGCCTGCATACTTCTTATAGTCCTGAGCACCCTGTGGAGAAAGAAAAAGACCGGTCAGACCGAAGCAAAGGCCACCGGATTTTCCATGGGAAGCGTTGTGACCGTAACATATTACGGAGAAAAGAAGGATGCGGAGGAAGCGTCAGCGGAAACCCTTGAAATGGTCCGTATCCTTGATGAGGAGCTTATCTCATGGCGCAGTACAGGCTCGGAGCTCAGCCGCTGGAATAATGAGGCTGCGTCGGGAGAAGAAGTCCCTGTGGATGAAATGCTGGGTGAAGCCGTAAAAAAAGGCCTTCTTCTTTATGAGAAAAGCGGAGGAGCGCTTGATCTTACGCTCCGGCCGGTGCTGGACATCTGGGGCATAGAAGAGAAAACGGCTGAAGAATTCAGCGTTCCTTCTGCAGAGGAGCTGGCGGAAGCCAAAAAGAAATGCGGTATGGATGCAATAAAGGTAAGTGAAAAGGGGATCAGCCGCAGTGCGGATGTTAAGCTTGATCTGGGAGCGATAGGAAAGGGTTACGCCCTGGATGTGGTCTATAACCAGATGAATATAGGAAGCGCCGGTATAGTGAGCGGCGGAGTGGTAGCAGTGGGCGGCAGTGTCATGGTCTTCGGAAGCAAGTCCGACGGAAGTGATTTTCGCATCGGAATAAGGGATCCCGAGGGGCTTCCGGATGATATACTGGGATATGTCACATTTCCTTCAGGGATAAGGAAGATGTGCATATCCACATCGGGCGGATATGAGAAATATATTGAAAAGGACGGGGTCCGGTATCATCACATCATAGATCCTAAGACTTTATATCCCGCAGACAGCGGACTGAGATCCGTGACGGTGGTCTGCGAGGACGGACTGATAAGCGACGGCCTTTCTACGGCATGCTTCATCCTGGGGGAGGAGAAAGCCGTAAAGCTGCTTGCCGAATATAGCGCGGAGGGCATCTTTATACGGGAGGACGGAAGCGTCTTTTCCACCCCCGGCATAGAGGGACAGGTTGTTCTGCAGAAATAGATACTGAAGGGTAAAGAGGATGAAGGAAGAAGGAGAGAAAAAGAAACTGATCCGCAAAGGGGATATGCTCCTGCTTCTTGCCATTCTCCTTTTTTCGGGGATATTCTGGCTGGCAGTGCATTTCATCCTTCCGAAGGGTGATAAGGCGGTGGTTACCGTGGACGGAAAGACGGTCCTTACACTTGATCTCTCGGAAGATGCCGAGCAGGTGGTGAGTACGGATGCGGGAACCAATACCATCCTTATATCCGGCGGAAAGGTGTCCGTCAGCTCGGCGGACTGCCCGGATAAGCTCTGTGTGAAGCATTCGGCGATACACACCTCGGGAGATACCATAGTCTGCCTCCCTCATAAGCTTGTGGTGGAGGTGGAGTCGGAATGAGAAATAACAAAAGGATAGCGCTCCGGGGCTGCCTTATGGCGCTGGCGCTGGTGCTTTCATATCTTGAAAGCCTGGTACCCGTGTTCTGGGCCTTCCCGGGCATCCGCCTCGGTATCGCGAATATCGTGACCGTCTATGTGCTCTACACCATGGGAGCAGCAGATGCCTGCTTTGTGACCGCCGGCCGGCTCGTCCTGTCAATGCTGCTTTTCGGAAATGTAACGACGCTCATTTACAGTGCTGCAGGAGCGGTATGCAGCATGACGGTAATGCTTCTGGCAAAGCCGCTTCCGCATTTTTCCGGCACAGGAGTTAGTATCCTGGGCGGCGTATTTCATAATATCGGACAGACGGTGGCTGCGGCGTTTCTCCTGTCAAACGGGAATCTGATGCTGATCCTGACCGTGCTGCTGCCGGTGGGGGCAGTGGCCGGAACGGTGATAGGCTTCCTTGCGGGAGTGCTGATAAAAAGGTTCCCTCAGGAATGATACAGAGGGCCTTTTTGACAACGGCTGTCCTTGCATGACAAGAGATTATTATTGTATAATAGCTATGGGGTTGCCCGCCCGAAAGGCGGGAGAGTTTGTGAACGATTACATTGATCGTTCATAAAGTAAAATATCTGGAGGAAGGGGTGTGCTATGGGTGAAAGCAGGATCAGACCGATCGAACCGGTAGAACCGATAGAACCGTTACAGCCGATCGGCGGACCGATGACCGGAAGTGAAGCTCCGGATGCAGCGGCAGATGCGGATTTTATGGTGAAGGATAACCTGGCGGAGGATATTTCCATACAGGCCGGGAATGTGAAGGCTGCCCGGAAAAAGGCACGAAAAAAGCTCTCGATGTACGATATCACGAAGGAAAATGATATCAAATTCAAGGGTTTTCTTTCCTACCGCCATTTCCGTATCATGGGCTGGGTCTGCATGGCGATAACGATAATCAATATTTTCCTGGGTATGGGTATGAAGGTATCTGCGGAGGTGAGTGAAAAATACTCAGGCCTTCACGAGGTATTTTCGTTCTTCGCAGAATTTGCCATATTCTTTTTCCTTTTTGCAAACTTTGCGGTGATCATCGACAAGAAGTCGTCCTACAAGAAGCTTTTCATCATGTACGGCGGCCTGACGATAGGTTTTGTATTGCTCTTTGTCATTGTATATTACCGGTATCTGTATGGCAGCATTAAATCCATTTCCACTGCGACCGGGAAGATAATCTCATCCAGAGAACTGCTGAACGGATCCTTTGTAGCCTTTAATGTGTTCCTTGATCTGCTTCTTTGTACGGCTGTGGTCTTCTTTGTGGATTACCGTCCGAAGAAATGGTTTGTTGGAAAGAAGATATATATCTTCCGGGCATTTGCGGCTATTCCAATTCTTTACGAGCTTGGGTGCATTCTTCTGAAATATTTCAATGTTATGGAAGATTTACAGCTGCATCCCATGGTTTCGCCCTTCCTTACCACAAAACCGGTCATGTGCTTCCTGCTTTTCGTTCGTATGGCATTCTATATTAAGGGCAGAGAGACAAAATTCCTGAAAAACGGTAAGACCATTGAAGATTACAATGCATTCCTCAAAACAAATAAGAATTCCTTTCAGTTTGCAAAGAAATTTGCTGTTCTGATGTTGATCTACGGAGTGATAGATTTTATTTTCGTAATATGCATGATCGCTCTCAATCTGTATAATCTGGGCCTGCTGGAGTCGTATCTTCAGATGGGAAATGAAGAGGCGGTTGAGATTTCAAATATTTTCCTTAGCGAAATGAGTCATATCGGCTTCGGAAGCTCCGTTATGATGATCGCCTTAGCGCCTGTTATACTGCTGTTCTCATATACGAAATCATATAAAAAATCCAAGGTGGATATGCTGATCCCCATTGCGGCGGTCGTGGTGATCGGCCTTATCATTCTGGAAGGATTCTTCCGGGTGATCTGGCTTCTGCCGGATAAGGTTATGGATCTTTTTGAAATATTACTGTTAACTGCAAGTTAGGCCAGGGTATTTATTCAGCGCGGAGTGCCTCCGGTCGGCCTATGTTCCGGAGGGGGAACATTCGGAGCCGGTGTGCTGGATTATTATTAAATGAAAATATGAGGAGGGGGAAAAGATGCTTAATAAGACAAAGGTAAGTGAGGTTCAGGTTTACCGGCGCGGCGCAACCGTAAAAAGAAACGGTATGGCAGAGCTTGCGGCGGGAAGAAATATTCTCTACATTTCAGGTATGTCGGAGAGTGCGGACAGGGAGAATTTTAAACTGAAATTTCCGGAGAAGATCCGGGCGGTAAACCTTCAGGTTGTATCCCTTGAGGATCTCGGGGATAATGTGGAGATGGAATCGGAACAGATACGGTCGGAGATAGATGATATCGATTATCAGATCGAAACCTGCGAGCTTATGCTGGAGCTGAGAAAGAAGAACAGTGATTTCTCCGGCAGGGCCAACATTTCCACGGAAGAGCAGGAGAAACTGATGGAGGCGCTTCCGGGACAGCTCATGCAGCTGCACAGGGAGAAGGATAAGCTTGAGGATAAGAAGGAGGAGCTTGAGAAAAAGCTGGAGAAGGCTTTGAAGGAGGAAGACCGGCCCGTCATCCTTGCAGAGCTTCAGGCAGAGGAGGGAGGAAGCTTCCCCTTCATACTTCAGTATCAGGAGACGGCAAGTCTCTGGAAACCCAAATATGAGGTGCAGTATACCGATGACAGGAGCCCTCTCGAGGTAAGGATGAAGGCTCAGATCATACAGAATTCCGGCGAGGACTGGGAGCAGGTTAAGGTTACGCTTTATACCGGTAATCCCTCCGCGTCAAACGATCTACCGGTGATGCCGTCGATTCAGCTCTCATTATATGAGCCGCCGAAGGTAAGAGGCATGGCCAAGGCCGCCGGCAGGATGGAATCGAGAATGGTGGAGGATGAAGACTGCATGGTTGAGGAGGAATGCGCTCCGATGCTTGGTGCAGCCATGAATATGGCTGATCTTAAAATGGATACCGCAGAGCTTTCCGAGGAAGAGACCATGAAGGCTTTTGTGCTTCCGAATCTGAGAGACATCATTGACGGGACGGACGGAAATATGGCAGTGCTGCAGAGCTTCTCGGTCAATGCAGATTATTATGTTCTTGCGATACCCTCCGTTGACAGCCACAGCTTCCTTACGGCGGAGATCAGGGTGGCTGACTGGCCGCTTCCTCCGGCAACCGCGTCGATCTATCTCAGGGATGCCTTTGCAGGTGAGGTATATGTTGATCCGACACGTGATACGGAGATCCTTAAGCTGTCCCTCGGCCAGGATGAGAGACTTACCATCATCCGCACCGAGAAGCCCAGACAGACTCAGGATGTATTCCTGAAGAATGTAAGGAGAGAGGTGCGTGCGGTTTCAATAAAGGTGCTTAACACCTCTTCCGAAGCTGTTAAGGCAGTGATAAAGGACCAGCTCCCTGTATCAACGGATAAGGCTATCGAGGTTGAGCCTTCACAGCTTACGGACGGAGCGCTCAATGCAGAAACAGGAGAGGTACGCTGGGATCTTACGGCAGAGTCCCAGTGCCCTGTAACCTTTGATATCGAGTATAAAGTATCCTGGCCGAAGGATAAACGGCTGAATGAGAGGAAGAAATACATTTAATTAGCCCTCAGAAATTCAATATGTTGTTGCAACGTGCTTCGTTTTCGGGTAAAATCAACTATATGTTGTAAATGTGCGGCATCAGGAGATGCCGGTTACTTGATACAGCTTCAGTAAGACTTATGAAACGGAGCAGTTATGGGCAGATTTACATTTCACGGAGGCATTCATCCGGATGACGGAAAACGTCTGACGGAGAATAAAGAGATACAGGAATATATGACGGAAGGGGAGGCAGTCTATCCCCTTTCGCAGCACATAGGCGCGCCTGCGAAGCCTGTCGTAAAAAAGGGTGACAGGGTGATCGCAGGCCAGCTTATTGCCCAGGCCACAAGCTTTGTGTCCGCAAATATTCACTGTGCCGTATCCGGCACGGTAAAAGGAATCGAGAAAAGGCTGACTCCCGGCGGAAGCATGGAGGATGCCATCATAGTCGATAATGACAGGGAATTCGAGGAGGTAGACTTCTCAGCCAGGGTCCGTCCGCTGGACGGTCTCTACCGCGAGGACGTGATCGAGATCATCCGCGAGGCAGGAGTAGTGGGCATGGGAGGCGCCGGATTCCCCACAGATGTCAAGCTTTCCCCAAAGAATGAAAAGGATATTGACTGCATCATCGTAAATGGTGCGGAATGTGAGCCCTATCTCACTTCGGATTACAGGCGTATGCTTGAGGAACCGGAGAAAATCGTGACAGGGCTTAAGATCGTGCTGTCCTTATTCCCGGGTTCACAGGGTATCATAGCCGTTGAGAATAATAAGCCGCAGGCAATAAAGCTGCTGCGGGAGCTCACAAAGGATGAACCGCGTATCCGTGTGAACAAACTGAAGACCAAGTATCCCCAGGGTGCGGAGCGTCAGCTTATTTATGCAAATACCGGGCGTTATGTAAACTCATCCATGCTGCCGGCGGATGCGGGCTGCATCGTTCATAATGTGGATACCATTATTTCCATTTATTCGGCTGTCATCGAGGGGCGGCCCCTCATTTCACGTGTTGTGACGGTTACGGGGGACTGCATAGCAAATCCCGCAAATTATATCGTAAGGCTCGGTACCTCTTACCGTGAACTGGTGGAAGCTGCCGGCGGATTTATAAAGGATCCGGCTAAGGTCATCTCCGGCGGTCCCATGATGGGTAAGGCTCTCTACTCACTGGATATCCCGGTTGTAAAGGGAACCTCGTCCATACTGGCTCTGAGCCGCGATGCTGTGGCAGAGAAGGAACCTACAGCATGCATAAAGTGCGGAAAATGCATAACCGTATGTCCGGGCAGGATACAGCCGAATCTGCTGGCGGATCTGGCGGAGGCACGGGATGAGGATGCATTTCTTAAGAACAGCGGTATGGAATGCTGTGAGTGCGGCTGCTGTTCATATGTATGTCCCGCAAGAAGGCATCTTACCCAGACCATCGCCGGCACAAGAAAGAATCTGATCGCAAAGAAGAAGAGGGGGTAGGTCATGGCTGAAGAGAAAAAAGCCGCTGCCGTTTCTCAGAATGCGGCCGATAAAAAAGAACAGAATATGATGAATATCTCGGCTTCCCCGCATATCAGAGGGGGCCAGACCACTACGTTCATCATGTGGGACGTGATAGTAGCCCTTATGCCGGCGTCGGTGATAGGAATATACAATTTCGGATATCGTGCGGCGCTTATGATACTGATATGTGTTACGGGCTGCGTGGTCTCGGAATATCTGACCGAACTGCTGCTGAAACGCAAGAACACCATAAGGGATCTTTCCGCGGTGGTCACGGGACTTCTTATAGCCCTTAATCTGCCTGTGGAGCTTCCTTACTGGATGGCACTGCTGGGATGCATCTTTGCGATCGTTGTGGTTAAACAGCTTTTCGGCGGCATCGGACAGAATTTTATGAATCCTGCCCTGGCGGGCCGTGTATTTCTGGTTATGTCATTTGCGGTTCCCATGACACGGTTCACCATAGATGCGGTGACTACGGCGACTCCGCTGATGGTGCTGAGGTCTGACGGCGTAAATGCTGTAGACATATGGGATATGTTCGTTGGCAATTCAGCCGGTACCATAGGAGAGACCTCCGCACTGGCACTGCTGGTGGGTGCTCTTTATCTTATAATTAAAAGGGTGATACGGGTGACCATACCCCTTACCTATATCGGAAGCTTTGCACTCTGCATAGTGATCTACGGTCTCACACAGGATATGGGCTTCGAGGAGCTTATGCGTTTTACGGCGGCACATATCTGCGGCGGCGGACTTATGCTGGGAGCCTGCTTCATGGCGACGGATTACGTCACATCCCCCATTACGGAAAAGGGTAAGGTGATCTTCGGAATCCTGCTGGGTGGACTTACATTCTGCTTCAGGATCTGGGGCAGCAGCACCGAAGGTGTGTCCTATGCCATCATCATAGGTAATCTGCTGGTTCCCATGATAGAAATGATCACTAAGCCGAAGCCATTCGGTAAAGGGTATGAGAAGAAGTCCATTTCCGAGAACAGAGGCTGGCTGGAGCCGGTGGAACTGGATGAGGAAGGAAAACCGGTTAAGAATAAGAAAAAGAAGGAAGGTCCGTTACGGATACTTGTTGCAATTTGCTGTATCGCGCTGCTTTCGGGAGCGCTGCTGGGCGGAATTTTTGCTCTTACCGAGAAACCCATAGCCGAGACTGCGGAGAGGAAGAAGCAGGAATCCTATAAGGCTGTGATGCCTGATGCGGACAGCTATGAGGAATATACTGAGGTTGACGGCTTAAATACCATGCTTGAGGATGCAGGGTATACAGGAGTTACGCTGGACAGCAGTGTAAATGCACTGAAGGGCAGCGATACCGCCGGTAGGATATATATCATCACATCCCATGAGGGATACGCCGGAGATATCAAGATGGCTGTGGGAATAAAGGACGGCGAGGTAACGGGTGTGAACATGCTGTCCATAGGTGAGACCACAGGCCTGGGCATGGAAGCAAGAGATAATCCCTCATTTGCCGCACAGTATGTGGGAAAGAAGAATACGCTTGAGGTGGTGAAGACCACGCCGGAGTCGGATGATGAGATCCAGGCCATTACCGGCGCAACCATCACGTCAAAGGCTGTGACAAATGCGGTGAATGCGGTGATCTATCTGGACAGCGCCGGTGAGCTGCCGGAATGAGGCAGTGAAACCGCCGGAGCGCCGTTGACCGTCCTGAACTCCGATCGCGGAGCATCCGGAGTCATAGGGTGCTGAACAGTTAACAAGCATCATTTGGAAAGGAAAAAGAGCATGAACAGATGCGTGGAACGTCTGCATAACGGAATAATAAAAGAAAACCCCACCTTTGTTCAGATGCTGGGAATGTGCCCCACACTTGCGGTAACCTCCAGTGCCATCAACGGACTGGGTATGGGACTTGCAACAACGGCAGTGCTCACCATGAGCAATCTGATGATCTCAGCTCTCAGAAAGGTGATACCGGATAAGGTGAGGATACCTGCATTTATCACCATCATCGCGTCCTTTGTGACCATGATAAGCTTTGTGATGCAGGCATGGACTCCCGAACTCTATGACAGTCTGGGCGTCTTCATATCACTTATCGTTGTAAACTGTATCATACTCGGAAGGGCGGAAGCCTATGCGTCCAAAAATCCCATACTGCCGTCGATCTTTGACGGACTGGGCATGGGCCTGGGCTTTACCGTAGGTCTTACGCTGATCGGTATCATCCGTGAGTTTCTGGGTGCCGGAACCGTTTTCGGCTTCACGGTAACAAAGGAGCTGTGGGACCCGATCTCCATCTTCACCGCAAATCCGGGCGCATTCTTTGTGCTTGCATTTATCATTGCAGGGATAAATGCCTTCGCAATCCGTAAGGCAAGAAAGAAGAAGCAGGAGCCGAAGCTGAGACGTATCGACAGCTGTGCCGGATGCACCAATCTTTCCTGTGCAGGACGGAAGCTTGCCGAAGAAGAAGGAAAGGAGGAAAGTAAATGAGTATTCTCCTCTTTGCCGTTTCGGCAGCCCTTGTAAATAATGTGGTGCTGGTTCAGTTCCAGGGTCTCTGCCCCTTCCTGGGAGTATCCAAGAAGACGAAGACTGCGGCGGGCATGGGCGGAGCGGTCATTTTCGTAATGACTCTGGCCAATACCGTGACGAGCCTGATATATTACTATATCCTGGTACCCCTCGGCATTGAATATCTGAACACCATTGCATTTATCCTGATCATCGCCGGTCTGGTGCAGTTCGTGGAAATGTTCCTCCGCAAGAAGGTGCCTTCACTGTATAAGGCTCTGGGAGTGTATCTTCCGCTGATCACAACCAACTGTGCGGTGCTGGGTATAGCCATAAGCTCGGTGCAGAGCAAGCTTTCGGTGGGAATGTGTATCCTTAACGGTTTCTTCTCCGCGGTTGGATTTGCCATTGCCATCACGATCCTTGCCAGTATCCGGGAGAAGATGGAAAGAAATAACGTTCCGAAGGCCTTCAGCGGCGGCCCGATACTGCTTATCGCAGCGGGACTCATGGCCATGGCCTTTCAGGGATTGTCCGGACTTATGTAAATTTATTATGCAGCATGTGATTCTGAGGACAGTATGTAATTCTATGGGTGCAGCCCGAAGAATAATCTGACTCTGGATAAAAAAAGAGGTGACAAAATGGATATCACCGGAATCCTTATAGCCGCCGGGGTGATCGGCGGCGTGGGAATCCTTGTGGGAGTCCTTCTGGGACGGGCAAGCAGGGTTTTCCATGTTGAAGAAAATGAAACAGAGATCGCCGTCAGGGAAGCGCTTCCCGGCAACAATTGCGGCGGCTGCGGCTTTCCCGGCTGTGACGGTCTGGCCAAGGCCATAGCCGAGGGCAAGGCGCCGGTCAACGCATGTCCGGTGGGAGGACCTGCAGTTGCGGAGAAGATAGCTGAAATACTCGGAGGCGCGGAGGATCAGCCCACAGAGCAGATGAGGGCATTTGTCCATTGCAAAGGCGACTGCGACAAGGTCAGGGATGTGTATGAGTATGTAGGCCCAAGAACCTGCAGCATAGCGGTGAATACTCCTAACGGAGGCCCCAAGGCCTGCAAATACGGCTGCCTCGGCTTCGGGGAATGTGCTTCTGTCTGTGATTTCGGCGCGATCTCGCTGATTGACGGCATTGCGGTTGTGGACCCGGATAAATGTGTTGCCTGCGGTCTCTGCGTGAAAGCCTGTCCAAGGGGTCTTATATCTCTTGTACCAAAGGAAAAGGAGCATCACATTTCCTGCAGTTCAAAGGATAAGGGCCTTGATGTGAAGAAGGTCTGTTCCGCAGGCTGTCTTGCCTGCACCATGTGTGTAAAGCAGTGCCCGGTGGAGGCGATCCATATGGAGGGCAATCAGCCGGTCATTGATTATTCAAAGTGCGTTAACTGCGGCGCCTGCGCCGTGAAATGTCCGGTGAAGTGCATTTCAGGACTTGAAACCGTTAAGGAAGAGGCGAAGAAGTAAAGAATCAGAAGGGAAGTAACGAGAAGGTTAAACCAGAACAGGAAAAGAAAGAGGGATTACTATGAAATGTCCATATTGCGGAGATGACAATACCCGTGTTATCGATTCACGGCCGGCAGATGACAACTGCTCCATCCGCCGCCGCCGTCAGTGCGATGTCTGCGGAAAGCGTTTTACAACCTATGAGAAGGTTGAGACCGTGCCCATCATGGTAGTGAAGAAGGACAGGACCCGGGAGGCCTATGACCGTTCCAAGCTTGAGATGGGTATAGTCCGTTCCTGCCACAAGCGGCCCGTGAACACTGACCAGATCATCCAGTGCGTGGATTCCATCGAGTCGGAGGTCTTTAACCTCGGTCTTCGTGAGATCGAGAGTACCAAGCTCGGCGAGATCGTTATGGATAAGATAAAGGATCTTGACGAGGTGGCTTATGTGCGATTCGCATCCGTATACCGCGAGTTTAAGGATGTAAATACCTTTATGGATGAGCTGAAGAAGCTTCTGAAATGACAAGCAGGGAGACTCTGAAAATGCCGGAAACCATCAACAAGCTTATAAAGAGCGGTACCTCCGAAGTTATCGTTAAGAAGTCCAGATTCCTGGGGATCACATTTCCCATTGAGACCGAGGAAGAGGCGATGGAGAAGATCACGGAGATCCGTAAGAAATATTACGATGCCCGGCATAACTGCTATGCATACAGGCTCCCGGAAAAGGAGAAGTTTTCCGATGACGGGGAACCCTCGCAGACTGCGGGAAAGCCGATGCTGGATGTGCTTGCCGGCGCGGGGCTGGTGGGAGCGCTTGTGGTTGTTACCAGATATTTCGGAGGAACGCTGCTCGGAACCGGCGGTCTGGTGCGGGCATATACGGATGCTGCAAAAGAAGCTGTGGCTGCAAGTGAGATCAGGGAGATAAGGCCTAAAAGGACCATGATCTGCAGGGTTTCATACACCGACCTGGGCAGGGTGCAGTATCTTTTCAGAGAAGCAGGTCTTACACCTGAAACAGAGTATGGCGGGGAGATAGTGCTCACCTGTGATGTTCCGGAGGAGCAGGTGGGAAAGCTCACCGCGGCAATAACCGATGCAACCGC
>ONWK01000166.1 GCA_900321505.1 uncultured Eubacteriales bacterium | reverse complement strand
TTCATAATTCGCAAGAAGCAGATCCTTGATGGTAACGACGCCGAGAAGCTCTCTCTTCGCATTGGTTACGTAACAGGTATAAATGGTTTCCTTATCCACGCCGACCTTCCGGATGCGGTCAAATGACTGCTGTACGGTCATTCCCTCCTGAAGGCGGACATACTCGGTGGTCATGATGCTGCCGGCCGAATCCTCGGGATACCGCAGAAGCTCGTTGATTTCACGCCGCGTTACAGGATCGGTGTTGGAGAGTATACGCTTTACGACGTTGGCGGGCATTTCCTCGATCATATCTACGGTATCATCGATGAAAAGATTCTCTATCAGATAGTTAAGCTCGCGGTCGGACAGTGCATGGATCAGAAGCTGCTGGGTTTCAACCTCCAGATAGGAAAATGTCTCGGCTGCCAGTTCCTTGGGAAGTATACGAAAAACGATAGACAGCTGCTCCTCGTTCAACTGGGACAGGAGCTCTGCAAGGTCTACCTCGTTCATCTCGGAAAGCATTTCACGGAGCTGGTGAAGCTTTCTTTCCTTCAGCAGTTCTGTTACTTCTTCAATGGATAATTTCTCCATGGGATCCACCTCCTTTTGTTCAGGATAGCTGAGGTGCTTAACCTTTGTGAACGATAAAGGAGATCGTTCACAAACCCTCACGATCTTCGGGCTGCTCCTTCGGAGCAGGGTGCGTACGGTTCACAAAACGCCTGATGGCGTTTTGGAACCTAAAAAAGCACCGACGTCGTTAATCGTCGGTGCTGCTTTGTGCGTGATACGGGTGTTGTCAGCAGGTTCCGGTGGACCCAAAACCGCCTTCACCACGGACAGTCTCCGAGAGCTCATCAGCCTCTTCAAAGAGCCCCACTACATAGGGCGTGATGACAAGCTGGGCGATACGTTCTCCGGGTTCCACAACTGCTGTAACCGTGGAATGATTGTGAAGCGCAACAAGCACTTCACCGCGATAATCCGAATCAATGACACCGACTTTATTTGCGGGGGCAAGCCCCTTCTTACTGGCGAGACCGCTGCGGGCATAGATAAGCCCTGCATAGCCTTCGGGAATTTCCATAGCAAGGCCAGTGGGAATGAGATGGGTCTCACCGGGTTGGACGGAAACAGCGCTGTCGATGCAGGCATAGAGATCCGCACCGGCAGCGTACTTAGACCCATAAGTCGGAATTGCTGCATTTGGTTTTAATTTTTTGATCCTGACGGGAAAAGTACTGATCATTTTCCTTCACCTTTATAATCATATATGGGATATCCAATCCCATAGCTATTCTAACACAAATCGACATCTTTTCAAAGCATTTTATATATCAGTGGATATCAGGAAATGGGTGTGTACTCGTTCATAGGATGGAGCACCACGGTTCCCTGTTCCCTGGTCTTTTTCATGTCGATGAGCCTCTGGTTTTCGGAGCCCCGGAATCTGAGCTTAAGATTCAGCAGCTCTTCAACGAAAGGACCGTCCACAAGAACATCGATATTGTCCAGGATCCGGTCGGTGTAGTCCGGAATATAGCGGCTTCCTCCGGGAATAAGATTGACATCGTAGACATTTCCGGTGTATACCCAGATGTCCTTACCCGGCAGGTCTCTCCGTACCCGTTCGATCACTTCACAGACAGCCGGCTGGTTCTGGGGCTCAAAGGGCTCGCCTCCCAGGATCGTGAGTCCGCGGTAGTATGAAAGACTGAGCTCCTTCATCAGATAATCCTCGGTCTCCTTTGTCCAGAGATGACCGTAGTTAAAGTCCCATGTTTTGCTGTTAAAGCAGCCTTTGCAGTGGATGGTGCATCCGCTTACAAAAAGGCTTACACGCATTCCCGGTCCATTTGCCGAGTCTGCTTTATATATCTCCCCAATATGCATTTTAGTACCTCTTCTCTGAAAAAATATGCCTCATGGCCGGAATGACCACGAGACATATTTAGTATGTGTCTTTTGTCAAATTTTGTCAAGTACCTACGAATCACATCCGCAGGAAATGGGTGCAGCTATGGTTGCTGAAGCGTATTCCGCCTCGGGGAAGCTGCTCTTGGATACGTGAAGCACTCTGGCCTTGATCTCCTTGGTCTTTCCTACGTTCCAGAAGTTCTCACCCAGGTATCCGCAGGTGCGGCGGGTAACGGTCATCTTCGCATGATCCTTGTTGTGGCACTGCGGGCATTCCCACTCATTGTTGTCATTGACCTTGATCTCGCCGTCAAAGCCGCAGACATGGCAGTAATCCGACTTGGTATTGAACTCCGCGTACTGGATGTTGTCATAGATGAAACGTACCATCTCTGTCAGAGCTTCCAGATTGTTGGACATGTTCGGAACCTCAACATAGGAGATGCATCCGCCGGAGGAAATGGGCTGGAACTGTGCCTCAAACCTGAATTTGGTGAAGGCGTCGATATCCTCGCGTACATCTACATGATAGGAGTTGGTGTAGTATCCCTTATCTGTAACATCCGGGATGGTTCCGAAGCGTGCCTTGTCGATCCTTGCAAAACGGTAGCAGAGAGACTCAGCCGGTGTTCCGTAGAGAGCAAAACCGATTCCCGTGTCAGCCTTCCACTGATCGCAGGCGCCGCGAAGACGGTTCATAACACGCATCGCAAAGTCAAAGCCTTTTTTTGTGGTCTGGCTTTCGCCTGTCATAAGCTTGGTCAGCTCATAAAGACCGATGTAGCCAAGTGAAATGGAGGAATAACCGCCCATCAGGTATTTGTCGATCTTCTCGCCCTTGCCAAGACGGGCAATGGCTCCGTACTGCCAGTGGATGGGAGATACATCGCTGGTCACGCCCATCAGTGCATTGTGACGGCACATAAGCGCTTCATAGCAGAGCTCCAGACGCTCGTCAAAGATCTTCCAGAATACATCCTCATCGCCGTGTGCGATGATACCCATCTGGGGCAGGTTCAGGGATACAACGCCCTGGTTGAAACGTCCCTCAAACTTGTAATTGCCATCTGCATCCTTCCAGGGAGAAAGGAAGCTGCGGCAGCCCATGGGAGAGAATACATTTCCTTCATAGTTCTCGCGCATCTTCTTGGCTGAGATATAGTCAGGATACATGCGCTTTGCGGAACAGCGGACTGCCAGCTCGGTGATATAATCATATTTTCCGCCGGACAGGTTGTTGCACTCATCAAGCACATAAACCAGCTTCGGGAAAGCAGGAGTTACATAAACGCCGACTTCATTCTTGATACCCTCAAGACGCTGGCGCAGAACCTCGGTGATGATCCGTGCATTTTCCTCAATGTACTCGTCGTTGGGATCGAGGTGCAGGAACAGTGTAACGAAGGGTGACTGGCCGTTGGTGGTCATCAGGGTATTGATCTGATACTGCATGGTCTGAACGCCGCTCTTCAGCTCGTCCTCCAGACG
>ONWK01000348.1 GCA_900321505.1 uncultured Eubacteriales bacterium | reverse complement strand
GGAACAGCTTGATCCGGGCTCCCGTTACTGTTTTGCTCCTGTCTTCGACAGTTCTTTCACTCAAATGATGATCCCTAAGATCAAAAACATGATCCGGATCTTTTCAACTAAGTTACACAAGCATCATAACCAGCAGATCCCAGTACATATGCAGCAGGATGCACGGCACCAGGCTCCGGTACCGGAAAAAAACCTCTCCGAATACCCAGCTCACGATCAGTATGGACACGAAGCCCCCGGTGGTAAAAAAGGATACAAAGGTTCCCGAAGCTATCCTTACCGGGAAATGAATAAGCAGGAAAAACAGCGTATTTACTGCGATGGACAGGGAATGCTTATCCTTAAGATATGAAACATTGAGCAACCATCCGCGAAATACCAGTTCCTCTGTCAGACCTACGAACAGGAGACCGACCACACTTGCAGCGCCGAAGCTCTCTGATATGTGCAGCCCTCCTTTTCGTATGAACTGCGGAACTATAATAACCAGGGTAAAAAGCACTGCTATGAGTAAAACCTCCAGCCATTTAAGCCTGAAGCTGAACATTTCCTTCAGCTTGACCTGAAGAAAAGGATTATACTTCCTGATAAGCAGCAGCGCCGGCAGGGTCCATACCAGGTTTTTTACTAACCCGGACCGTACAAGCTCATACAGCACCTCATTTTCTATACTCTTCTCGAGTTCTTTGAAGAGAAGTATTACACATAATGACCAGACTGCAAAAAACAGCACAAGATAAATAATGACCACACTCTTCTTCATGCCGGAGCTCTGTCCGTCCTTAAGTTCCTCTGTTGTAACAGTTTCCTGATCCATATTTTCTCCTTAATATGCCTCGTATTTTGAGATAAGGTCCCAGGCGATCATGCTGAGGCACGCCGCCCGGACCTTCTGACCCTGTCTTCACATTATACGACAGTCACGGAGAAATGTCAGTTAAAAATATTCAGACTGAAAATCAGTATGAAAATCCCATCTTTATTTTTCCTGCCAGTGCATCGGTATTCACATCCGGAATATCACTCTCTTCAATGGTTGTGATATACTCCAGAGTTCTTTCGGCTTCATCCCGACCTGATACCCTGTCGGCCAGATTCATCCCGGCTTCGTCGAGGATCTTACGGACAAAGCGGCCGTTACCGTAATCGGTTTTTTTACGCTCACGCTCAAAGATGCTTCTCAGCTTCTTCATGGCTGCATCGGTGATATTCATCTGTCTTCTGGAAAGGAAAAGCTTTGTAATAGCGCACAATTCATCCGTTGAATAGTCATCAAACCTGACCTGGAATGCTATGCGGGAAAGCATGCCCGGATTCCGGTCAAGAAATTCCTTCATGGGTTCGGAATATCCGGCAAAGATGACGATCACGTCCTCGCGATGGTTTTCCATCTCCTGGACTATGGTATTGATCGCCTCGTCTCCGAAGCTCTTTTCATAGCCATCGCAGAGCGAATAGGCTTCATCAATGAAGAGAACGCCGCCCTGGGCTGCCCTGAAGCACTCCCTGACTTTGGGAGCGGTTTCACCGACATGAGTTCCGATAAGATCTGCACGGCCAACTTCAACAAACTGGCCGGTGGGAAGGATCTTCTCGTCCTTCATGATCTCGGCGAAAAGCCGCGCCACAGTGGTCTTGGCCGTACCGGGATTTCCGGTAAACACCATATGCATGGCTGCTCTTTCCCTGCTGATACCCTTTTCCAGATATTCTTTTTCAAGCCTGAAGAACGCTATGGCTTTTCTGAGCAGCGCCTTTGCGTTCGAAAGGCCTGTCATTGCATCCAGCTCCTTTTGCGCAGTGCCGGGGATCCTGTCCTTTCGCATGCCCATTTCCGGCGCTTCTATATCTTCCTTTTTGATATGGAAAAGCTTTTCCTTTCCGATAACGGTCAGATCCTGTTTCTCGCTGTACAATCTGACAGACTGCTTTTCAACGGTTCTGTCCAGCAGGTTACGTACCGCCCTTCCGTTACCGAAATTATCAACGCACGCAATCTTTTTAAAGATCGTATGCGCTTCTTCGATAGCATCATCGGAAGCGGAAAAATGTCTCTCTTTAAGCATAAGCCGGAAGATATCTGTCAGCTCTTCCGGATCATAGTTCGGAAATTCAATATAATAGGGAATCCTGCTCTTAAGTCCTTCATTCTGATCAAGGAAACCCTTCATGCGTTCCTGATACCCGGCAAGGATAACGATAACACTGTCCCTTTTATTTTCCATTTCCTGTATTAATACGGAGATCGCCGTTTCGCCTGCCATGGAGTAGGCTTCATCTATGAAGAGCACGCCGCCCTCCGCTGCCTTGAACGCTTCCCTGATAGCCGCGACACAGCCCAGGCCGCAGAGATCCATTCCGCCGCGTACAACAAATGCGCCGCTCTTCAGTATGCCTTTATCCTTTGCGATCCCGGCAAAGAGCTGTGCCACGGTAGTCTTGGCCGTTCCCGGATCGCCTGCAAAGATCATATGCATCGAACCTGAATGATAAGCCTTCCCAAGGCATTTCTTTCTTTGCTTTTCAACAAGATCCGATGCAATGATCCGGTCTATCTTTTCCTTTACCTTTGAGAGACCGGTCATATTCTGCAGTTTATCATACGGAGCCTCGGCCTCCGTTTCTCTTTCCAGACGGAAATCATCCGAAATGTTGTAATTATACGATTTAAATACATTTTTATTCATGCACCACGGACCGAACTTCTCAAACGCTTCAAGTACATCCGTCTGAGTAAATTCATTTCCCGGGTACTGCTTCAGGAATTCGCCTGCCTGTCCGGCATATTTGGCATGACCGGAGGTCTTTATCAGCTCCTTCAGATAATTAACTGCTTCCTTTCTGTCACCCTTGCCTTCACGCAGGGTGACGGGAATGAGATAATCCTTCAGATTGGGCAGCAGATAGTAGGCGAAGCCCGGATTGTCAATATTATAGATAAAAAAGAACAGACAGTGGTTGCAATGTTTTTTTACAAGCTTTTCAATGTACCTGCAGGCCATCTGGTATTCTACGGGATCACAGCCGAATTTACCGCTCAGATCCAGTACAATGGTGCCACCATAGTTATTTTCTATGATGTCTTCCAGAATAAACCTGTGTGCCTTGTAGATGGTCGGAGCGATCTCGCTGACGATCTCCATCCGGCGGCTGCTGATACGATCCGCCTTAAGCAGACGCTGTGCAAGCAGCTCCGCCATATCGGCTGCAGCTTCCGAGCCATGAGCGGAAAGAATGTAATGGACAACATTTTCCTTATTTGAAGCTTCTCCGGCATGAAGGTCGATATTCTCAAGCTCCTTCATGAAATTTTTATCCAGCAGATAATGCCTGTCGCTTTGGGGTTCTCCTATGATCTTTTCACTGAAATTAAACTGTGTTCTCCTTTCATCGGTCTGATTGTCATACTCGTAGATCCAGACCTTTGAGGTATCGATAATTCTGCTCCAGTAGGTTGATAAATCTCTTCTTTTTGCTTCAAGCACACAGTCAAGGAACTGATAAATGGTGATCTCCGCAGGGCCGGAGAGGATGCGGGTTATGCCGAAGCTGTCACGCAGCAGTTCCAGTATTTCACTGTAAACATCGTCAAAGATACGTTTCTGCTCATCATATGCAAAAACACTGAGAAGACGGCCGCCTTCTTCTTCCCTGTAAGCTAAAAATGACAGATAATTTGTCATTTTCCGATACATGAAAACATTCAATGCGCCTATGGTGCTGTCATAGTAGTAGTCCTTCAGCCTGATCTTTGAGTTTTTCTCAATGTACTCGGAGCTTGCCTTGATAGTTAATTGTAAATATCGCATGTTTTTTCTCCTTTCGTTTTACCCGATTTCAGTGTCTGCTATCTGTATAGGTCATATCCGGGTATTTCTTAAGGAAAATCTC
>ONWK01000346.1 GCA_900321505.1 uncultured Eubacteriales bacterium | reverse complement strand
TGCATCCACGTTCTGGACGGGATACTTAATTACGTTAATCACTTCATCTTCGGAAATGATCTGTTCTGAAAGACAAATATAGTGTTTTAAAATCGTTTCCGGTCGGTCGCCCAGGTAGGCTGCAATGTCTTCTACACGAGCTCCCTCTTTATACATCTTTGTTGCAATGGTTCTGCGAAGAATGTGTGCTCCGGTTATGCCTTCCGGCATTCCTGCTTCCTGGTAATAATCATTGATTCGCGGATAATACTGACGAGAATCTGTGGGGGTTCCACTCCTACTGAGAATGATATAATCTTCCGGCCCGTCTTTCGTGGAGATCCTTCGAATCTCTTTCAGATCATTTATCGCTTCCGTTCTGAGAGCTATCGTCCGTGAATGCCAGTTCTTTGCTGCATTTTCATTCGAAGTATACGTGTTTTTTTCCGACTTGGGATTATACAGGCGGATTTTGTTTCGTGTTTTGTTGATCGTGATCACGCCATTCTTTTCGTTGTAGTCACGCCACCGAAGAGCACAGAGCTCGCCGACTCTGAGTCCGGTGTGGAGCATGAACAGCATCCCCAAAACCGAATGATACCTGTAGGGCTTGAAGCGTTCTTTGGCTTTTTTTCCATAGTCCTCAAGAAGCTTCACCTGCTTGTCAGAGAGGATCCTTACCACTCCATTTGAACTGTTTTTTACTTTGAGTTTGCTTAATCGGTTCTTAACCATGTCATGAACAGATGTGCAGGGATTGTCACACAGGTAATTCTGCGCCCCTGCCCATTTATATGCGGCATTGATTACATTATAGGCCTTTTCTACCGAGGAAACATTGATTCCTTTTTTTATTAGTTCGTCAATGTGGGTGACAACATCCTGTGATTTCACCGTTACCGCCTGATAGTTTCCAATTGGATATTTCCCTATCTGATTGCGGATCGTATCCTCCCTTCTGTTCGAGGATGACGGTTTCAGGTGGTCGTAGGACATATCGTAATCAAGATGCTGTTCACAGAGTTGCTTCACTGTTACCTTCTTAATTGACTTCTCACCCATTAGCAATGGGTGATCATTTTCGAAATCCTTTTCCTTCAGATTCATCTTGTGAATACAATCTGGGGCAGTAGTTCCGGTAACAGTGAGGATCCGTGGCCTTCCATTCGGTAAGAAGCCGACCTGCTTCTTCATCCTGTACTTTCCATTCGGAAGCTTTTGTATGCTTCCTTCACCGTTTTTTCGTCGTTTTGTCATATCCCTCCACCTTAAATTGTGATGCTCCTGCCGGTACAAGATTCCATCCACTCTTTGTACTTCCCGGCGAGTACGTAGTAGTTTCTTCCAATTTTGAAAGACGGAAAGCCCTTCGTCCGCATTAAAGCGTATGCTTTATCACGGCTGAGCGGGCCGATCTCCATAAGATCTTTCACAGTCAAAATTCTATAATAATCGTACTTATCCAACATACCATCCACCTCCTTTCATCTAATTTTTATGCCGCAACAGCTGCGGAACAGACACGATATACTGTCTGTCACGGACATAATACCATACAGAATCGTATCCGTCAAGGATGTAGACATTATTTTGTGTCTTTTATACTTCGGAGTCTTCATTTTTACTATCTGTTGTGTTATAATGCGGATACCAATATAAAACACACCGGAAAGGGGATATCCATGATTTTTGGAGAAAAGATAAGGAAATATAGAGCCATGCGTGGTCTGACACAAAAGGAATTGGGACGGAAGATGGGCTTTTCCGCAGCCACTGCGGATTCCCGCATCCGTAAATATGAGTCAGGGCAAATGATTCCAAGGGAGGATATGTTTTCAAAGCTGGTCGAAGCACTTGATGTTGATCCGTCAGCGATTTCCTATGGGGAAGTGGTTACTCTTGAGGACTATGTTCGGACGCTTTTTGAACTCGAGGAGGAATACGGATTACGCGTTGAATGTACGAAGGATACTACATCTCTGGTCTTTGATAATAATAATCCAAAATCATCGGAATTGATCAGTTATCTTACTTTCTGGCAGCAGGAACAGAAGGAAGTTTTGAAACCGAAGCATCTTGCTTCCGAGTATAGTGCTTATGAGAACTGGAAAGCTCATTTTCCCCAGGATATTCATGCGTTTTATGAACGGCAGACCCGGCTGATCGAAGACTATTATCACGATCTGAAGGAACACGTAAAAAGAGGATTTGAGCCCCCAAAGAAGGCTTCTGAGGTTATTCTACTGCTGAAATCCATGATGGAAAATGGCATACATATGGATTTTGCTTACGATTATATTTTGCGCAATCAGCGCTGTACTCGTCTCGAAATAACATTTATGACAAAGCAACTTCTGTCTCTTTCAGACGAAAACAAACAACGCTTTGCCACCTATCTGAATATACTGGATTACTTCCGGGACCTGGGTTTACTAATGAATGTCTATCTGAAACAGAATGGTGCCGGAACATTTATCTGCTATCATTTTTATACCAGAAATCTTGGTGGCGTTATACATTCCAGCATGGTTCAATTGAAAGCACATTTAGAAGGATCCGATGATCCAAATGATTATGCGCTTATGCGTTTTGAGGATAAGTTTGAGCGGGATCTGCGCGTATACGATCTGGATATAGAAGAAGAAATCCGGCGTTCTATCCCGCCGGAGAAAG
>ONWK01000237.1 GCA_900321505.1 uncultured Eubacteriales bacterium | reverse complement strand
GGTAAAGCCACAGTAATACTATCAGGGACGGCTGTATGGCCGTCCCCTTTGTGATTCTTTTACAAAATGGTCTGTTAATTCTGCGTTGATTGTGATAAAATCAAAAGTCGGTAAAAGGAATCATAAAACAGGGGCAGAGGATATGAAATTCAAAAAAGAGTGGTTAAAGCACAGATGGGTAGAGAATGCACTTGCGATATGCTGCGGTGTCATTCTTTTTGTTTTGCTTGAACACCTGGGGTTCTTGTTCGGCATCATAGGCGCGATATTCCGTTTTATTACGCCGGTTATCATCGGTGCTGCGGTAGCCTATGTAATCGATCCGCTGGTAAGGCTGTTTGAACATCATCTCTTCGGAAGGATTAATAAATGGCAGCTCAGAAGAATGCTTGCGGTTATCCTTGCGCTTGTGCTGATACTTATCCTTGTCATAACCCTTATGGTATATCTTATACCTCAGCTTGTGGAAAGCATCTCGCAGTTTGTGGATAATCTGGACGGTTATTCAAAATCACTCAAAGGCTTTATCCACAATCTGAGCACGAAGCTTCCTATCGATGCGGAAAAAATGAATAACTGGCTGGATGACATGCTTACAAATGTGGTCAAATGGATCAGTGATAACAAGGAGGTCCTGCTGAGTAAGGGCCTGTCCTTCGGAAGCAGCCTGTTAACATTTGTTCTCGGACTGATCCTTGGAATATATTTCCTGTTCGGCAAATATTTTATGCTGGCAGGAGTAAAGCGTTTCATGCGGGCATCTCTTCCGGACAGAAAATACAGGGGGACACTTTCATTCTTCAGCCGCTGCAACCGCATTATGACCAGGTATGTTGCCTGTGATGTGGTGGACGGCATCATAGTCGGCATAGTAAACGGTATTTTTATGGCGATCATGCAGATGCCGTATGCCGTTCTTATTTCGGTAGTTGTAGGTGTGACGAATCTCGCACCGACCTTCGGACCTCTTGTGGGAGCGGTAATAGGCGGATTCATACTTCTTCTTGTTAATCCTCTTTATGCACTTATATTCATCATCTTTACGCTGGTGCTTCAGACCGTGGACGGATACATCCTTAAACGCAAGCTCTTCGGCGAATCCATGGGTGTATCCAGTGTTATGATACTGGTGTTCATTATCGTGGGAGGCCGTATGTTCGGCATCCTCGGCGTGCTTCTTTCCATCCCGCTTGCTGCTATCATGGACTTCGTCTATCATGATTATGTTCTTTCCAGGCTGGAGAAAAAACGCGGGATCTCCGACGGTGATGATGAGACCCCGGAAGCGGAGAGTTATAAAGCTCAGATGGTCCAGGATGAAAAGACCAGAGAAAAAAATGAAATGCGTGAGATAAAGAAACTGGAAAAAGAAGAGCGGAAAGAAAAAGAGAAGATTGAAGAGGCAAAAAAGGAAGAAGCAAAAAAGGACGCAGATAAATGATCTCGCGCTTGAATTCTTTGATCAAATAAAGTATAATCTCTTTTCGGGTTTTTTCGGAGAGCCTGATATTTTAGCATGATAAGGAGAGTAAAAATGGGTGAAGAGATGAAACAGCCGACTGGCTGGCGCGCAAACAAATGGGTTCGTGCCGCTATTCCGGCGTTGTTACTGCATTGCAGTATTGGTACGGTATACTGCTGGTCACTGTTCAGTCAGAGTATTTCCGAACATATCGGTTTTTCAAAGGGCGCAGTGGAATGGGCATTCAGCTTTGCCATTTTCTTCCTTGGAATGTCTGCGGCTTTCCTTGGTAATTTCGTAGAAAAGGATATACACAAATCATCTCTGATCGCGACTATCTGCTTTTCAGCAGGTATGGCGCTGACAGGATACTTTATCTATTACGGCGGAGAGCATAAGGGCAGTACACTTGCACTTGTAGGTATTTATGTGAGCTATGGCTTTATCATGGGTATAGGTCTCGGTACCGGATATCTCTCCCCTGTTAAGACACTTATGCTCTGGTTCAAGGACAGGAAGGGTCTTGCTACCGGTCTCGCGGTTGCAGGCTTCGGTGCTGCAAAGGCCATTGCCAGCCCGATCATGGAATCACTCCAGAAGAGTGTCGGCATCTACAAGATGTTCTGGATCCTTGCAGGTGTTTACTTTGTAATGATGTTTGTAGGACATCTGCTTCTCGCAAAGCCTGCCGGATGGCATGAGCCCCAGGGCAAGGGTGAGAAGCCGAGTATTCTTGCTGTTCTGAAAACAAAACCCATCGGAAACTATATCGGTATCTGGTTAATGTTCTATATCAATATCACCTGCGGTCTTGCGCTTATCTCCCAGGAGAAGATGATCGTAAAGTGCATCGGACTTGCAGCTTCCGCAGGAATTATTTCAACCTTCTCGGCTATCTTCAATGCCGGCGGACGTCTCGGCTTCTCCGCATGGGCAGATACCATGAAGGACCGCAACACCATTTACAAGCTGATCTTTATCCTGTCCATCGCCTTTACAGGACTGGTAATGATCACTCAGGGTATAAAGAACGGTGAAGGAAATACACTGCTTATTATCATAGTGATCTCGCTTATCATGGTGGTAAATGCAGGGTACGGCGGAGGTTTCTCAAATGTTCCTACGCTTCTTTCCGATCATTATGGTATGGGATCCATTTCAGCGATCCACGGTATCACCCTTTCTGCGTGGGCTTTTGCCGGTCTTACCGGAAACCAGGTGGCATCGTTTATCGTATCTCATACCGGAACGAAAAAAACCATTGAGTATATTGAGGATGGCGTAACACATACGGCGGAAGTTAATCCGGATGGTTATCAGAACGTTCTGTACTTTACGCTCGCTTTGTATGTAGTAGCCCTTCTGCTTTGCTTCTTCCTTGTCCGTCCGACGGAGAAGGCACTTCAGGCAAAGGCTGCGAAGAAGGCTGCAAAAAACTAATCCGGCAGCAGGTATGATGCCGGAGAAATGAGGCGTTTTTAATGCAACATGGCTTTCGGAGACTGCTGCAAAAAAATCTTTTATTGCTGACCCTTCAGGGCGTCCTGGTACTTGCGGGATTATTGCTTTTGCTCGGACAGGTGTCGAGGCTTGAGCATTTCCAGACTGTGGAGATGGAAGACAGCTCCTATGCAAAGGAATATTTCCTGTCAGAACAGCGTAATGTGGAGGTCAGGCTTGACGGCCTTATCGCAACGGGTTTTTCGTATTTTGTAGGTGATCAGGAAGCGGGAGAATATTTCTACAGAATAAAGAACAATGTCATGGAGCTGGTACTTCTGAAGAAAAGCAGTGCCAACCGGCTCAGGGCTGGAGAGACGGATTCGGATACATATAAAGTAAGACTGATCAAGGATGATGTGACTGCGGGTTATATTCTGAGTGAATATGCGGACGCGTTGGGAATACGGGCTGAAGAGCTTTCAGGTCTGGGAACTGTCTATATCTTTGATGAGACAGCTTATCCCTTGGTACGTATCCGTATACTCAGGATATCGATGATCGTTCTTTCCCTGATGCTCGGCATACTGGTGGTATATGTGATACTGGCTACCGCGTTCCCGGTGCTGAATTTCGAAGCAGGATGTCTTAAACGTTACGGTAATAAGGGCAGGTATATACGGAAGCTTGACCGCGAGATGGCCAAAAAGCTCAAGCTCCATCAGGATAATGTGATAGTGACTGAGAATTTCCTTATCGTGTCATATCTGACAAAGATAGATGTGGTGAGGATCGATGATATCCGTTATCTGTCCAAGCATGTGGAAAAAAGAAGAAGAGGTGTCGGCCGGCCGATATATGTATACAGGCTTACGGCTTCGAATGCGGACGATCTTTATTTTGAAGCGGATTTCTTTGATGAAGGGATCATAAATGATGTGATCTACTATATGCGCGGAGAGCCGCTGCTGGAGTATGAAGAGCTTTCGGAACAGGAAAGACTGCAGGAGGAGGCAGAGCTTGAAACCGTCATGGCAGAGGAAAGAAACCGGGAAGCGGTTCTGGATGCCGAAAAAGAATTATATGAACAGTTTGACAGAGATGAGCTGTACTGATCTCTGCAGGCACCAAAAAAGATCCTTCGCATAACACGAAGGATCTTTTTTGATCGATGTCGTTTATTCAACTACGATATTATTTACAGCATCGGCAACTTCCTGGTAATTTGCCGCATCAGCAGCTGCCTCGGTCGACTCTTCAACCGCTTCCTTTACTTCTTCGGCTGTTTCTTCAACGGCGTCCTTAACTTCCTCAGCTGCATCTTCAACAGCTTCTTCAGCATCTGATCCCTTATCGGGGGCCATCTTGTTCCATGTTTCCACAGCCTTTTCCTTTGCGGTCTTTGCTGCGCTGGAAACCGTCTTTGCGGTATCCTTTACAGTGCCTTTAACCTTTTCGGTAGCACTTTCAACCTTGTTATCCACATCATACTTTTCGTTGAGCTGCTGATATGTGGACGTCTCCTTGATCTCATCCTTGAACAGGGAATAAACACCATACGCAGCGGCTGCAACAACGCCTGCCTTTAAAACTCCACTAACAATACCCATGGGCTACCTCCTCTTTCTCTCTCTGAGAGCAATTATGAAAATATTATACGCTATGACTTATAAAAAAGCAAGAAAAGGTAGAAAAAGAAATCCGTTTCGGGTATACTGTTCTCTGTGACGGTGCAGGCATTTTTACACGGCAAAATACCTTTTGACCACGACATCAAAAAAATGTGAGGATCATGATAGAATGGAACAGGATGTACGCAGCTTTTATCAGGAGGAGGCCCTCCGGATCGATAAAGAAAAGGAAAAGCTGGGAAAGGATTATAACCGTATTGCATGGAGCAGGCTGATCGTATTTCTCGCAGCAGTGATACTGCTGTATATGGGACTTACGGAACGGCCCGGAAAGATCATATACCTTATCGGAGGTATAGCGGGTTTTGCTGCATTTCTTTTTCTTATAAGACTTCATGACGGTATTGAAAAGAAGCAGAGACTGCTTGCAGCAAGGGAAACCGCGGTACGGGCATATCCGGAACGGTTTACGGACGGATGGAGGGATTTCCCGGAAAACGGAAGCAGATATCTTGAGATGGATACCGACTATTCGCATGATGTGGTAAAGGATCTGGATCTCATAGGGCCCGGATCACTGTATCAGATGATCAGTATCTGTCAGACCACCTACGGAAAATGGAGACTGGCAGATACCTTATTATCGCCGCTGTTAAGAGTAAAGGAACTGAAAAAGAGACAGGAAGCGATCAGTGAGCTTGCAGAAAAGAAGGAATTCCTGCTTGATTATGAATCCGTAGTACGTCAGGCATTTGTTGATGAGAGGCAGCATCCGCTGAGGATCGGCAAGGAGGGCGCAAGGCCGGCCAGGTCCTACAAGCCGGGGAAGATCAGATTTGCAGTATGGATGGCATTTCTGATGATATTTGTTCCGGCTATGAATGTTGCGGTTATTTCATGCATACTTCTGGGTCTTATCCAGCCTGCCTGGGTGCTGGTTTCCTTCATCGTCGGTTATGCGGTAACGGCAGGCTGCAGGGAAAAACTGGAGTCAATGACCGGCGGCATTTTCTCGACGGAAATGACAAAGGGAAGGGTTTATCCGGTATTCCAGACGATCAAGAACGAGGAGTTCAGCTCGGAAATGCTCCGGGATTTCCATGACAGGGTAGCGGGAGATGACGGAATGTTGAACGCCCAGAGAAGGCTGTCTCATCTGGCTGATCTGAAGAACCTTGATTATAACCCTCTGCTTGGCATGCTTATGACCGGTTTCCTGGGTTGGAATTTCTTCCTGGCTTTCCTGGCTTACCGCTGGGACAGACAGTGCGGATCAGCCTTTGCAGGAAGCTTTGATATCATCGGAGAACTGGAGGAGCTCGGAAGCCTGGCGGTTCTTTCGATCGTAAGACGTACCACCATCCCCGAGCTTGATGAGAATGAGAAGGGTATCAGGTTCAGGGAAATGCTGCATCCGCTGATCGATCCTGACAGCGTGGTGGCAAACAGCGGGACTCTTGAATCTCCCATGACCATAATTACCGGTTCAAACATGTCCGGCAAGACGACATTCATGAGAACCGTGGCGGTAAACCTGGTGCTGTCATATATAGGCGCGGGTGTGACGGCAGAGTATTTCTGTTCGGGAATAAGAAGGATATTTACATCCATGCGTGTTCAGGATGATGTTGCAGGCGGTATCTCGACATTTTATGCAGAGATACTCCGTATCAAGGCGATGGCCGATTATATCAGGAATGATAATGAGATCCCCGCACTCTGCCTGATAGACGAGATATTCAAGGGAACAAATTCGGCGGACCGTATCGTGGGCGCGGAGGAAGCTATCCGCAAGCTGTCGGAGGGCGACAGCATGGTTGTTGTTACAACCCATGACTTTGAACTCTGTTCGCTGACCGGAAAAGACGGAACACCTGCGGAGAATTTCCATTTTGAAGAGTATTATGAAGGCGATAAGCTTAAATTCGATTACACCATGAAGGACGGCCCCTGTACCACAAGAAATGCCAGAGCATTGCTGAAAATGGCAGGCCTGATGGAGGAGTAGACTGAATAGTTGCCGATTTGTTAATAATAGACAATTATATTTATATAAATTCGACAAATTGACGTTGACGTAACTGATAAAAATGAGTTAAAATGACAGTTAGGTGTGTTTCATTTGCGAAAAAAAGTGAGGAGGAGAAGGAATATGGCTTTACCTGCTAATATCACAGCCGGAGGTGACAATAATGTTCTCTCCATCGCGGCGTCCAATAATAAGGGGTTGCTCATTCGTTTCCTGAATGAACAGGTTGAGGACGGATTTTACGCGCTTGTGATCGACTATCTCAAGGATTCCAATTTTGATCTTAACAACATGAACGTGGATGATGATGTGCGTTCACAGTGCGTCAAGCTCTATGAGCTGGGCGAATTTGTGGACGAGAATATCAAGCAGCCCGAGCGTTTTGAGATCGACGAATGGATCGAGCCGCTGTTTAACTTTGTATACGGCAACATCGATCCCTCCGATATTGATGCTCCCATCAGTACCACCGGTATTTACCGCTACAGTATCTGGCTGATCTATCTCTATCAGCGTGAGAAGTTCGGAGAGGCTATGCGCCTCATCGGCGAGCGTATTGCACCGCTGCTCATCAATGTAAGCTATCAGATCCTTGAGGATGATGACCGCCCGAAGAACTTCGATAAGGCTCTTATGGGTTATCTGGATCTGATCAACGTGGTTATGGAGATGGGACTTCCCACATCCATGGCTAATTCCGAGGCTTATCTTTCCAACCTTGAAGTTCTCTTCGATTATGTTGTTGAGGATCCTCATGTTGGTATAGATTATAAGACACAGCTTTCCATCGGCCTTTTCAATACCTTTATCGCCAACAAGGATTACAACAAGGCGTTCGAGTTCTACGGACTGAATGCGGAGTATATCCCCATCGATAATATGGCTGTATATGAGAGCTTCAAGGAGCTGATCCGTAACGTTAACACGACTCAGGATACAAGCATCCTTTCCAGAAATGTGCTTACAGCCATTTCCAAGCAGGAGATCTACAACAAGCGTATAGATACACTTATTTCCGAGGTGTCTGCATTTGTAAAGAAGGTATATCTTTACATCGAGAACGAGCCGGATATGAAGAAGAATCTTCAGACTCTCGGCGCGGGCGCGCAGCTAACCGGAAAGACCAACATTTTCGAAGGACTCTATGAATACAATCTTGTATTCTATGAGTGCGGTATCAAGGAACTGGTAAACTCTGACGTATCTTCCCGTAGCTGGGAGGAAAAGTATGAGATCCTTGAAAAGCTGTATACCACTCTGAATGTTGTTTTTGACGGTTACAATGTATATGAGCTCTCCAATAAGATCGAGCATCAGTATGTTGAGATCACATGGATCAACGACTATGTAAATGCCAATCCTTCACTGCTGAAGATGTTCTTCAGTATAAAGGAGAAGATCAAGGCCTTCAAGGTACGTAAGAATGCCATCCTTGAGAAGTCTAAGACGAATTATGAGATCAAGCAGATGATCGATGACCGTCAGAAGACTCTGGTATTCATGGCTGCAGAGGATATGATCATCAACGGACTTAACGGCGGACGTATTGCCGTTATCAACAGCGAGTATGATCCCCGCAAGGCTGAAAGATATCTCCAGAAGGATTATGCCGAGATCGTTGTTCCTGCCAAGTATAAGAAGGCTGAGATACCGTCAGGCGGCGGTAAGCTTTTCGGACGTTCCTCGGCTCCTGCGATGGATCCGGATCTCAGAAAGCTGCTTGATGATTCCAAGATAGAGGAAATGCTTTACAAGTCAGAGTGGCTCTGGTATCAGTATGAGACCAAGCATTCTGATTCCCAGACTCCTATGGAGGCTACCTACAGCGTTGTATGCCTGATCAAGGCGGTTGAGAAGCTGCTTGATAAGAAGGGCTCCATCGGAGCTGCAAAGCCTGATACCACACCGAATAAGAAGGTTATCATAACCAAGACCGGTAAGGTTATCGAGCTTTCGGACGAGGGAAGTCAGTCCGCAGGCGGCGGTGACCGTCAGGTTGCTACTCCGACCGTAGTAGAGAACATTAACAATATCAGTAATGTTCTTAAAGACAAGTCCGAAGAAAATGTGGACTATGTTAAATCCTATGTCAATGACTGGCTGGATTCAGTGATGAAGAGCAAGTTCGATATCGATACAATGCTTACACTGTTCGAGGCAGAAGAATTGAGAACAAAGAGCTTCCAGGTACTTAAGAAGCTCAGAGCGGATATCCTGTAGGATAGCGAATGCCCTTCAGGCATTCGGTATCCGTACACACCTAGCGCGATGCGCGTATCCGGCCGCAGGCCGGATTTGCGGACGGCATCAGAAGCCGTCCGCAAAGGTAGGATAGCGAATACCTTTCAGGTATTCGGTTCCGGGGATATTCAGTCCTCCTGTAATCCGGGACTGCCGGGGTGATACTGTTTGTCAGTGGCGGTTCCAAAAAGAAAATGTTCAGCATCCGGTAATACGGGGTGCTGAACATTTTTTTATTGCCGCGATCATCAACACCCCCGCCAAAGAAGGACGGGGGTGTTGACTGTCTAACCTTTTATAGGATGTTTGATCCGGTAAAGCCTGATTATTGGCCGCTCTAGAATACGCTTCAGAACAATCTGTATTTCTTCTTTTTTGTCTATGGGCTGTACAAGGATGGAATGGATACCTGCATTATTTGCTCCCAGAATGTCGGTAAAAAGCTGGTCCCCAACAAAGAGGGTAGTGGCTTTTCGGGTATTCATTTTATGTATGCCGTACAGGTACCCCCATTTCTTCGGCTTTCCGGCCTTATATACATAAACCGGATCCGGAAGACCTTCCACCTTCAGTTCATTTACAAAATCCGCAACCCGCGGCTCCTTGTTGTTTGATACGAAACATATGGAAAAACCCATGCGCCTCAGTATCTCAAGCAGTGTGCGGCTTCTGGCGTCACTCATCGCATTGTGCTTTACAAGGGTGTTGTCAATGTCGAAGAGGATGCCCCGGTAACCGAGTCTGTAATAATGTGCAAAGTCTATGGCATAGGTTGAAGTATAATATTCGGTTGGAAAAAGAAAATGTGACATAATATGCTATACCTTTCGATCTGATCAAAGTGAAGGATCATCCTGCTCCTGAGGAGTATGGAAAAAGTTATATACGGTCTCTGCTGCCCGGCGGTTCATTTCGGGAAGCTCACAGAGCTCATCTATCCCGGCGGCCTTCAGCCTGTCCAGACTTTCAAAATGAAGCAGCAATGCCTGACGGCGTTTTGGCCCGATCCCCTGGATATCATCAAGTATGGAGTGGGTCTGAGCCTTGCCGCGGAGCTGTTTGTGGTAGGTTATGGCGAAACGGTGGGTCTCATCCTGAAGGGCGGTGATCATATGCATGGCCTCGCTTCCTTTGGGGAATATGACCTCATTATTCTTGTAATATAGCCCGCGGGTGCGGTGGTGATCATCTTTTACCATGCCGCATACAGGTATGTCAATACCCAGGCTGTCCAGAACCCGTTCGGCTACATTAACCTGCCCTTTGCCGCCGTCCATCATCAGTACATCCGGCAGAGGACCGAGCTTCTCATTTGTATATCTGCGGGACAGAACCTCCTTCATGGAGGAATAATCATCCGGTCCGTCAACGGTCTGCAGACGGAATTTCCTGTAGGCATTCCGACGGGGTTCCCCGTTCTCGAATACCACCATTGAGGCTACTGCATGATAGCCCGAAATATGAGAGATATCGAAGGCTTCCATCCTTGAGGCAGAAGGGATGCCGAGTATCTCGGCAATCTCGCCGCAGGCTCCGGTGGTCCTGAGCTCACGCTTTCTGATCCTTTCGATATCCTGTGACAGAACGAGGGAGGCATTTTCCTCTGCAAGCTTCAGCAGACCGGCCTTGTCACCGCGCTGAGGCTGCAGAAGAGATACCCTGCGTCCTTTCTTTTCGCTGAGCCATGCAGTGATAGCTTCACTGTCCGGAACAGGCTGCCGTGTCAGTATCTCTGAGGGTATATACGGACAGCTGCTGTAATACTGCTTGATGAATTCACCGAGTATTGCTGCGTCCTCATCCTCGGTGCCCTGTGACATATGGTGATTCTCGCGTCCCAGAAGCTGGCCGTCACGAACGAAGAAGACGGTGATCACCGAATCCGCATCACCGCGGGCCATGGCTATTATGTCACGGTTGTCCTGGTTTGTATCCTGCATACGCTGCTTGTCCATGATATGCTGTATGCTCTCTATACGGTCCCGCAGCTCGGCGGCTTTTTCAAATTCCATTTCCGACGCAAGGCGTTTCATCTCCTGTTTGAGGCTGCTTATGATCTCCCTGGTATCGCCCTTAAGGAATGCCATGGCTGCATCTATACGGTCACGGTAATCCGAATAGGAAACCTCGGGGGTACACGGGCCGCAGCATTCACCGATCTGATAATACAGGCAGGGACGTTCCTTACCTATATCCCTGGGAAGATTTCTGTTGCAGGTACGCAGATGAAAAAGCTTATTTGTCAAAGATATTATTTCATGTACAGCCCCGGCGTCCGTAAATGGACCGAAATACCTTGAATGGTCACGGCGCATCTGATGGCTGTACAGCACCTTTGGATACTTGTCCTCAAGAGTGACCCGGATGTAGGGATAACCTTTATCATCCGTCATCATGGTATTATACCTGGGACGGTGCTCCTTGATAAGATTACACTCAAGCACCAGAGCCTCCATCTCAGAGCCTGTAAGTATATATTCAAACCATGAGATCTGTTCCACCATCCTGATGATCTTCGGAGAATTGTTATGCCCGTGGCCGCTGCGGAAATACTGGCGTACACGGTTGTGAAGATCCACCGCTTTTCCGACATACAAAAGCTCCCCGCTGTCACTGTGCATCAGATATACACCGGGGTGGTGGGGGATTTTTTTCAGTTCTTCTTCTATGTCAAATTCTTTCATGCAGAGTATTATAACATGTATGGAAAAAATAATCCATTTTTGATATAATCAAGTTTACCGGCGGCCTTTTCGAAGTCCGCTGATAATCTGATGTAAGGGGAGGGCAGTATGACGGCTGAATACAGTGTCCGTCTGACGGACTTTATCAAAAAGCTGAATCTGAAGAATTATACACCGGAGATAAATACGGATAACATCATCATCACGGATCCGGATATCAACCGGCCGGCGCTTCAGCTTGCAGGCTTTTTTGAACACTTTGATACCAACAGGGTACAGATCTGCGGAAATGTGGAGCATGCATATCTCGCGGATATGCATACGGAGGAAGAGAATATCGAGATATTCGACAAGCTTTTCAGTTTCCCAATTCCCTGTCTTGTGTTCTGCAGGGATATAGAGCCTTATGATTTTATTATTGAGGCGGGAAAGAAACACGGCATTCCGGTGCTTTCGTCCGATTCCACCACATCAAGCTTTGTGCATGAGGCAGTGCGGTGGCTGCATGAGGAGCTTGCACCCAGGATCTCCATCCACGCGGTTCTTGTGGATGTTTTCGGCGAGGGCGTGCTGATCATGGGCGACAGCGGTATCGGTAAGTCCGAGGCTGCGCTTGAGCTGCTTAAGAGAGGACACCGTCTGGTGGCGGATGACGTGGTGGAGATCAAGAAGATCAGTGACGATCAGCTGATAGGAACCAGTCCAGCCATAACAAGACATTTTATAGAGCTTCGGGGCATCGGCATCATCGATGTGAAGACCATGTTCGGTGTTGAGTGCGTGAAGATCTCACAGCAGATAGATCTTGTCATCAATCTTGAAGAGTGGGACAAGGATGCCAATTATGACCGCATGGGACTGGAGGACCAGTATGTGGAGTTCCTTGGAAACAAGGTAACCAGCCATAATATCCCCATCCGTCCCGGACGGAACCTGGCTATCATCGTTGAGTCTGCGGCAGTCAACCACAGACAGAAGAAGATGGGCTACAACGCAGCGCAGGAGCTTTACCGCCGCGTAACGGAAAATATTCAGAAAAACAGTCAGTAAGTATGATCAAAAAACTTAAGGAGGATGAAGAAGTGGCAAAGTATGTATTCGGGGTGGATGTAGGAGGAACTACGGTAAAACTGGGATATTTTACGACAGAGGGTGAGCTTCTGGATAAGTGGGAGATCCCCACAAGGAAGGAAGACGGAGGAGCATATATCCTGAGTGATATAGCGGAGTCCCTTAAGTCCAGAATGGTGGAAAAGGGCATTTCCATGGACGATGTTATCGGCGCGGGTATGGGTGTTCCGGGACCTGTAAGAGATGACGGGACCGTTATAAAGTGTGTGAATCTTGGCTGGGGTATCTTCAATGCCGCAGATGAGCTCTCAAAGCTTCTCGGTGTAAAGGTTAAGGTGGGAAATGATGCAAATATGGCCGCTCTCGGAGAAATGTGGATGGGCGGCGGCAAGGGCCATAACAGTATAGTAATGGTAACCCTTGGTACCGGTGTCGGCGGAGGCATCATCCTTAACGGAAAGATGGTAGCCGGTGTGAACGGAGCCGGCGGCGAGATCGGACACATGACCATGGATACTGAGGAAACGGTTGTATGCGGCTGCGGAAAATGCGGATGCCTGGAGCAGTATGCTTCGGCAACTGGTATTGTACGCATGGCTAAGAAGGCTCTTGCCGAAAGCGATAAGGAGTCTGCCCTCAGAGATATTCAGGAGCTGACAGCAAAGGATGTGTTCGATGCTGCAAAGAACGGTGACGGGCTGGCACTGGAACAGGTTGAGGAGCTTGGTCGGAAGCTTGGTCTTGCTGCAGCTCAGATCGCCTGTGTTGTGGATCCTGAGGTATTTGTTATCGGCGGCGGGGTTTCCCGGGCAGGACGTATCATCCTGGATGTTACTGAAAAGTATTTCAGAAAGTACGCATTCCATGCCTGCAGAGAAACGAAGTTTGAGCTTGCCGCTCTGGGCAATGACGGTGGTATCTACGGCGGCGCAAGAGCGGTACTTGAGTAAAAGCATGACGTTTTTGTTACGGCTGAGGTTTGCTGCAGCAAAAATCCTTTAAGTCATATTATACGAAATCTTTTCGGTTTTCCCGTTTTTTTCGTAAACTATTATAATTGAAATGAAACCCGCCTTAAGGTATAGTATGAAAGGCGGGTTTCTTTTTTTAAGAGACTGCTGATTTTCTTTTTTCAGGAGAGTAATGAGCGGTATCCATGGAAGTGAGAGAGTTTGAACCCATGAATCTGCATACGACATTTCGTACCGGAGGGCCAGCAAGATGGTTCTGTCCGGTTTCTTCTGTTTCTGAGATAATGGATGTCATTGCCTTCTCAAAAGAGAAGAAAACTGTCCTCCACGTCATAGGAAGAGGAAGCAATCTGCTGGTATCGGATAAGGGCATTGACGGTGTTGTGATGGAGATCAGTGATCTTTTCCATGATATCAGGGTTGAGGGAAACCACATTATCGCAAGATCCGGAGCTGCACTTACGGCAGTGGCGGCAGCCGCCAGGGATGCGGGGCTTTCGGGTATGGAATTTGCCGCCGGTATCCCGGGTACACTTGGAGGCGGAATATACATGAACGCCGGAGCCTACGGCGGTGAGATGAAGGATATCGTTACCTCGGTACGCGTGCTTCAGGGGCTGCAGCTTCGTGAGTTTTCCAACGAGGAAATGCATTTTGCATACCGCCACAGCCGCTGTAATGAAGAAAAACTGATAATACTTGAGGCGACGCTTTCGCTCACTCCGGGTGACAGGGATGAGATATCCGCCAGGATGCGGGAGCTGAACGCAAAAAGAAGAGAAAAACAGCCGCTGGAATATCCCAGCGCCGGATCAACCTTCAAAAGGCCGGAGGGATATTTTGCGGGTAAACTGATACAGGATGCGGGGCTTTCGGGCTATTCCGTGGGTGACGCACAGATATCCGAGAAACACTGCGGTTTTGTGATCAACCGCGGCCATGCCACTTCGGAAGATATTTACCGCCTGATGATGCACGTGATAGCAAAGGTGAAACAGGAATTTGGCGTCAGAATGGAACCCGAGGTACGGCTTTTGGGTGAATTTCCCGAGAAGGAGCAAACACTTTGAGATTTATCATTGTAACAGGAATGAGCGGAGCCGGAAAATCCACAGCCCTCAGGACCATGGAGGATCAGGGCTATTTCTGCGTGGATAATCTTCCCGTGCTTCTTATAGAGAAGTTTGCGGAGATTTCAAGAGACCCGAACTTCAATTATGACATGGTTGCGGTCGGAATAGATATACGTGCGGGCAAAAAGCTGGAGGACCTGAGACAGGTGCTCACGAATCTGAAGGATGACAGCTTTACATATGAGATACTCTTTCTTGACGCAAGCGACTCAGAACTGGTCAAGAGATTTAAAGAAACCAGACGCGAGCATCCTCTTGCAAGAGGAGAACGTATAGAAAACGGCATTACCGAAGAACGTCTCAGAATAGCATTCCTGAGAGAGATCGCGGATTACATAGTTGATACCAGCGGACTCCTTACCAGGGAACTGAAACGTGAGATAGGCAAGATCCTTACGGCTGAAAAGGAATACTCCAACATGATCCTGTCTGTCGTATCCTTCGGTTATAAAAACGGGATCCCCAGAGATGCAGATCTGGTTTTCGATGTCAGGTTCCTTCCGAATCCGTATTATATACCCGAACTGAAGAAGTGTACGGGAAATGATCAGGCCGTTCAGGATTACGTAATGCAGACCGGAGAAGGACAGGAATTTCTGGACAGGCTTTACAGACTGCTTGAGTTTCTTGTACCAAGGTATCAGGAGAATGAGGGCAAGCATCAGCTTGTTATAGCGATAGGCTGTACGGGAGGCCGGCACAGATCGGTCACCATTTCCAATCTTCTCTATGATATGCTTCAGAATCTTCCGTATTCATCAAGGGTATTCCACAGAGATATAGGCATGGATACCATAATAAAGGGCGACTGATATGGCTTTTTCATCAGATGTCAGAACAGAGCTGGCTGAGGTCATCCCCAAAAGCCTGCATTGCAGGATAGCGATGCTTGCCGGTATAGTCACGCTCGACGGTAAACTGAAATATGAGGACGGAGCAAGGATAATCTCGATCCGGATGGAGCAGGATATCATAGTGGATACGGTGAAACGTCTGCTGGAGCAGGTGTTCGGCTTTACCGAAGATGACTATGTAACAGTACCACGGAGCAGCAGCGGTGCGCGGCTGAGGATCGAGGCGCCCGAAAAGGTGGAAAAAATGATCCTTACGCTTAAGCTTACGGCACGTGAGGACAGGCTGGATGTGGATGAAATGGTTTTTACCAGGCGCTGCTGCAGGAACAGCTTCCTGAGGGGAGCATATATGGCTGCAGGTTCCATATCAAATCCGGAGAATTCATACCAGCTGGAGATAGTTGCCGGGAGACCATCCGTAACAGGCCAGCTGCTGGAGCTGTTTTCCGGTCTCGGACTTAAAGGTCATACGGTGATCAGGCGGGGACAGAGTGTTATCTATCTGAAGGGGGCGGATGATATATCAGAGCTCCTGGGACAGATGGGTGCATCCAGAGCAATGATGGAACTGGAGAATATACGTATCCTGAAAGGTATCAGGAACACGATAAACAGGGAAGTAAACTGTGATACGGCCAATATCACAAAGATAACCGACGCGGCCGGACGCAGTATAGATGATATCAGGCATATAGATGAAACCATCGGGATACCGGCCCTTCCTGCGGAACTGCAGGAGATAGCGCGGCTCAGAATGGAGAATCCCGAATTAAGCCTTCAGGAGTTGGGAGAACTGCTGTCTCCGCCCCTGGGAAAATCCGGTGTGAATCACCGGCTCAGAAAGATCAGGAAAATTGCAGCGGATCCGGATATGCTTCGGAAAAGCTGAAGAAAAGAGGATAAAGATATGACAAGAGAGAAATGCACAGTACATTTACCGGATTATTCCGAAGCACGTCCCGTGGCTGAGATCGTTCAGACTGCAAGCCAGTATGAAAGCCGTATTTTCCTTATCTCAGGCGACCGCAAGATCAATGCGAAAAGCATCATGGGAATGATGAGCCTTTCACTCTGCAATGACGAAGAGATAGAAGTGGAAGCGGACGGCCCGGATGAAGGCGCGGCAGTAACGGCCATCGTCGGCTACATGAGTCCAGTGGCCTGAAACAGGCAGGTTTGCCGTCGGACAAACTTGTTCCGATTCCCCAACAATTCATTGCACCTGATTATTATTTGTGTTATACTGTAACAGGCTATCTGTAAAAATTTGTCAGGCACCTATTAATTTTCGGGGGACTATAAGCATGGGTTTTTTCAGTAATCTAAAAGAACACATTCCGATCATCAAAAATATTGGAAAGCCGAAATCCAACAAGAGCAGTGTTGAGCTGCAGTTTGATAAGGCCATGAATCTGATGGAGAACGCCAATGGCGAAGAGGCGGTTGAGATCTTTGAGAAGATCGCCGACATCGGCATCATGGACCAGCAATACAAGGATCTCGGTACCGAATCGCTCCGGATCCTCAGTTCGTTTTATGAGACCGGGGCTTTTAAGAATGCCAAGGTTGAAAGAGATCTGAACAAGTCCGCCACTTATCTGGAAAAATATACCAATCTCACCAATGACGGCGAGATGACCTATAAGACTGCCGAGATGTATCTGCAGGCACAGAATTTTTCCAAGGCAATTACCTTCTTTGAGAAGGCAACCCAGCGTGGTGTTAAGGCAGGTTATATGCGCCTGGGTACCATTTTCGAGAACGGTCTCTGCCGTATAGACCAGTACGGCAACAAGAGTGATTTCGTTATTCCGGTTGATCTGGACCGTGCCATGGCATGGTATAAGCAGCTGGCCGATATGGGTGATTCCAAGGCGGCCGCAGCTTATGAACGCTGCGATTATGCATCGAAGCATACGGACAGCCTTGAATTTGAAGAGAAGGACAAACTGTATTCGGAGATCGCCGAGAAGCGTAAGGAGAAGGGAAAGGAGCCGCGCTATAAGGCCATCGATCCCGCAAAGCTCCAGTATCAGTACACTTATGTACATAATCAGGTAGACGGATATATCCATAAGCTTCCGAAGGACTGGGTAAAGACCATAAACGAAGAGACCGACGAGGAGTATTATGCGCCCAGCCTTACCTACCGTGATTTTGCGATCTACGTTTCCTATGACAGTATTCCCAGAGATTCCAAGAAGACGCTGGAGAATTATCTGAGATACTGCAATGATGCATTTGACGAGGAGCTGCAGCTGAAGCCGTATATCACCGAGTATTCGGACGGTATATGCACCACATTCTATCATAAAGCCATGAATAAGGGCGTGGTTACCTTCGCCTTTTATTCGGGTCGCCGGCTTGCCTGCATGCGTTTCGTCTGCGCAACCATGGAGATCATAGAGCAGTACGAGGAGATCATTTTCGAGACTGCAAACTCGTTTGCATTTGTTGCTCCTACACGTGTCAGTGATCAGAGCCTTAACCGTAAGGATAACCAGTATTACAGTGAAGCTCTTTACTGCTATTACCTTGAGGACTATGAAGGAGCCATGATCGCTGCGAAGCAGGCTCTGAAGGAAGGCTCCATCAAGGCCAGCTATCTGCTGATCGACCTTTATTACGATAAGGATTCGCCGTATCGTGATATCGAGAAGACCATAAGCTACGCAAAGCAGCTCTTTGATGCCACAAAGGATCCCGAGCTTGCATTCCTGATCGGTAATATCTATGACCAGCAGCAGAAGGATTACATGAAGGCGCTTAACTGGTATGAGAATGCTCATCGTCTCCGCCATAAGCGCGTGGCTTTCTATCTCGGACGTTTCTATTACTATGGCCTGCTCCGTACCCGCAGGGATGGAGAGAAGGCACTGAAGTATTTTGAAGAGGCAAGCAAGAACGGTATCCATGAGGCGGATCCGTACATCAAGGATATCAAGGATCTTCACGGCGCCGATCTTCAGAGTGAGGTTGAAAAATGGGATCGTGCCGTTGCGGCAGGCAGCGGAGCGACTGCTCTTAAGGTCGCCCTTATGAAGCAGAGCCAGATCTTCTATATTGCCACTAATTATGAAATAGAAAAGGCTTTCGAGGAAGCTTTGGAAATGGGCAGCACTCAGGCTGCATATGAGCTCGCCAAGATCTATGAGATCAAGGAAAGCGATGAGAATTATACGGGCGAGAAGAAGAGTCTTGATTACTTTGAAAAGGCATTTGACAGCGAGTATGAGGATTTCGACAAAGAGAATCTCTTTAAGGTTATCCAGTATAAGGAGTCCAAGGGAGAATCTCAGGAGAACCTTATCAAACTGTATCTTTCCAATGCTGCCATGGGTTATGTGCCCGCAGTGGATAAGATCGTGGAAATGGTCGCATACCGTACGCCGCAGATCGGCGAGCTTTATCAGGCTCTGATGGATCTGGCGGAAACGGGAGAGGAATCGGCCATCATTTCCATGAATAAAATGGAAAAGAAATATCCGGATCTTGTTATCAGCGAGCCTGCTTCGGATGAGAAGGTTATTGAGAACAAGTTCTTCCGTCTGGTTGTTCCGAAGACGAGTAATTCCCAGATCAACGATGACGGCGGTACAATAAAGCTGGCGGACTCTGTTATTGAGTTTGCCGTTGCTGAGCTGCCGGTAAAGGTTGAAAATGAGGATGATTACCTTAAGATCTACAAACTGATCCTGTCCGAATATCTGCCGGATGATTCCGCAGAGATCATCATCGCCAACTCCAGAATGATCGGTTCAGGAATGAAGGAATCCAAGAATAATATTCATTCATACAGCATTCTGCTCATCAGCTCCAAGAACCAGTATCTGTTCAAGCTGTCCTCCAAGGATCGCCGGCAGATGCTCCAGTTCAAGGATGAGGTTACCAAGATTGCTAAGTCTCTTGTGGAGACGGGTGAGATATATGTTGCTACAGAAGGCAGCCGCAGGGATATAGGTCTTTCGGTACTTCTGAAGGCAAATGAGGGAGGATTCCTTTCCATTGGAAAGAGTGACTGATAAGAGTTTGAGTCATGCGAAACCCCCGAACAGTTGCTTCGGGGGTTTATGTTAAATAAGGGGTTTATTTAAAATCGGAGAGGCTTTTGGTAAAGCCGCCCGTCAGGGTGGCGGAAAGGATCGGTTATGGGCTACGAACTGAAGTTTATGGAACGCGCGATCAAGCTTGCAAAGCTGGGTGTTGGAAGAGTAGATCCGAATCCACTTGTTGGCGCGGTTATTGTTAAGGACGGAAGGATCATCGGTGAAGGATATCATACCGGCTATGGTATGCCGCATGCAGAGCGTGAGGCTATAAACAATCTCACCGAACCTGCTCAGGGTGCGGAAATGTATGTTACCATGGAACCCTGTGCACATCAGGGAAAGCAGCCGCCATGTACATCAGCTATAATAGATGCCGGTATTCGTACCGTATATATCGGTTCCAATGATCCCAATCCCAAGGTTAACGGCAAGGGTATCTGGATGCTCCAGCATCAGGGTATCGAGGTTGTTACCGGGGTTATGAAGAAGGAATGTGATGCACTGAATCCGGTGTATTTTCATTATATTACGACACAGCAGCCTTATGTAGTACTTAAGTATGCCATGACTCTGGATGGAAAGATCGCTACGGCGACCGGCGAGAGCCGTTATATCTCCGGAGATTTCGCGAGAGGCCGTGTACGTGCCATGAGAAATCAGTATCCTGCTATTATGGTAGGTGTGGGTACCGTGCTTGCGGATGATCCGATGCTGGATACAAGAAGGCAGAAGGACCGCGTTCCCACTCGTATCATCTGCGATACGAAGCTGAGAACCCCCATGGAGTCCAAGATCGTCAAATCAGCGGGAACCATCAAGACTTACATAGCCTGCGGTGAGAATTCCGTGGCGGATAAAGAGAACAAGATCCGTGAACTGCAGGTTGAAGGCGTGGAGGTACTCAGAGTTCCTGAGAAGAACGGTGAGGTAGATATCATTTCGCTTATCCTGATGTTAGGTAAAATGGGCATCAGCGGTGTTATGGTTGAAGGCGGAGCAAGACTTTCCTGGTCATTCATAAAGGAAGGCCTGGTAAATGAGATAGTTACCTTCACTTCACCGAAGATATTCGGCGGGGCATCTGCTCCATCACCTGTTGCCGGAGAGGGTATCGGACCTGTAGATGAAGCGATCCCCTTCCACCTTGTGGATTCGGAGATCCTTCCGGGCGGTGATATTTATGCAAGATATATCATAGGTCCGGAGCCTGAGGATGAAGAGGAAGGAATAGAGGTACTTACTCCGGAGCCTCAGAAGATCAAGAGGATCACAACTCCCGAAACAAAGATGCTTGATGTAAGCACGGAAGTTGAAACAGGTGATCATGTAGAGGTTACCGAAGAGGATGACGGCTGGGCCGAGGCCGATGATATTCCGGTGATCACACCGGAAGAAATGGAAGAAGGATTTGACGATATACCGGCTGTAGAGCTTGAGAACCGTATTGTTACCGAGGTTCTGTCGGCAGATCTTAATCCGTTTAAAATGAATGAGAAGAAGGATTGATCATGTTCACGGGGATCATTGAAGAGACAGGTGAACTGATACGGTTGATCCAGGGATCAGACTCCGCAGTTCTCACTATACGTGCCCGTAAGGTTCTGGAGGGCACGTCTGTGGGAGACAGCATTGCTGTCAACGGAGTCTGTCTTACGGTAACGCGCATTGATGCTTCGGGCTTCGATGCGGATGTTATGCCGGAAACCCTCAGAAGATCATCCCTCGGAAAACTTTCGGCGGGAAGCAGGGTGAATCTGGAGCGCGCCATGGCTGCGGACGGAAGATTCGGCGGACATATCGTGGCAGGCCATGTGGATGGAACAGGGATCATAAGGGATATACGTACGGAGCGGAATGCTGTTGTCTATAATGTTGCGGCAGATCCGGGACTTCTCAGATATGTTGTGGAGAAGGGCTCCATAGCCATTGACGGTATCAGCCTTACAGTGGCAGCAGTAACGGAGAGGGAGCTGACGGTATCGGTCATACCCCATACCAGAGAAGTGACAAATCTCCGTGAACGCAAATCAGGTGACATCGTGAATCTTGAAACCGACATCATAGGGAAATACGTGGAACGCCTTCTTCAGCATGAACAGAAAGAAGAAAAGAGCGGAATAACTATGGATCTCCTTGCCGAAAACGGCTTTATCTAGGGCAGGGAGACCGGGAGGAATATAACTTGGAACTGAACACTATAGACGAGATCCTGTCTGACTTAAGGGCCGGACGATCGGTCATCATTATGGATGATGAGGACAGGGAAAATGAAGGGGATGTGATCTGCGCCGCAGAATTCGCCACTACCGAAAATGTGAATTTTATGGCGAAATATGCCAGAGGCCTGATATGCATGCCCATGGATCCATCCTATTCGGATAAATATAATCTTCCGCAGATGTGTATCGTAAATACGGATAATCATTGTACGGCCTTTGCGGTGTCGGTGGATCATGTATCAACGACTACCGGTATATCTGCTGAAGAAAGAGGTGTTACCGCAAGACGTTTTGCGGCGCCGGACGCAAAGAAGGATGAATTCAGACGTCCCGGACATATGTTTCCTCTGGAATCAAAGCCGGGGGGAGTTATTGAAAGAAAAGGACATACCGAGGCTACGGTTGATCTGTGCCGCCTTGCAGGTCTTCAGCCTGTGGGACTCTGCTGTGAGATCATGAAAGATGACGGCACCATGGCCAGACTGCCTGATCTTCTGGGATTCGCCGAGGAACACGGCCTTAAGATCTCGACCATAGAAAAGCTTATACAGTACAGGAAAGAGCATGAGGTCTTCGTGGAAGAGGTAACCTCTGCAAAGCTTCCGACGAGATACGGTGAATTCACCATCCACGGATATATCAATAAGCTTAACGGGGAGCACCACGTAGCGCTTACCATGGGCGATATTTCAGACGGCGAGCCTGTTCTGGTGCGCGTGCATTCGGAGTGCCTGACGGGAGATGCCTTCGGTTCCATGAAATGTGACTGCGGGGATCAGCTGGATGCCGCAATGAAACGCATTTCCGAAGAAGGCAGGGGAGTTCTCCTTTATATGAGGCAGGAAGGCCGGGGTATCGGCCTTATAAATAAGATCAGGGCTTATAATCTTCAGGATCAGGGCCTTGATACCGTAGAGGCTAATCTTAAGCTGGGATTTCCGGAGGATGCCAGGGATTATACAATCGGCACCCAGATACTGGTGGATCTCGGAGTCAGAAAGATGAGGCTGCTTACGAATAATCCGTCCAAGGTATACGGACTCAAGGGTTATAAACTGGAGATAGTGGAGCGTGTTCCCATAGAGATCGCTCCGTCGGCGTACGACAGATTCTATCTTAAGACGAAAAAAGAGAAAATGGGACATATCCTTCGGGATGTATGAAAGGAAGAACGATGAACAAACTGGAAGGAAAGGTTGTAGCTGAAGGTATCCGTGTAGGGATCATAGCTTCACGTTTTAATGAATTTATAGTTGGAAAGCTGGTTGGCGGTGCAGAGGATGGATTGGTAAGGCACGGTGTATCCGGGGATGACATCACTGTTGCATGGGTTCCCGGCGCTTTCGAGATCCCTGTCATTGCAAAGAAGATGGCTCTTTCAGGTAAATATGATGCTGTTATCTGTGTGGGCGCGGTGATCCGTGGACAGACCAGCCATTATGATTATGTATGTGCAGAGGTTTCCAAGGGGATAGCCCAGGTATCACTCGAGGCAGGCATTCCCGTTATGTTCGGCATACTTACAACGGATACCATCGAACAGGCTATCGAGAGAGCGGGCTCCAAGGCAGGAAACAAGGGTTATGACTGCGCACTGGGAGCCATAGAGATGGTTAACCTGATGAAGCAGTTATAGGCAGATCTTACAGACTAGAAGGAAAAGAATGAAGACATATCTGGATGATGAAACCAGAAAAAAAGATGAGGGACCGCCGTCATCCTATACACCCCGTTCCGAAATGCCCGATGATGAACCGGGTCAGGGACCGGAGTATGATGTGCCGGAAAAATGTTCGGTGATCGAACAGCTCAGGATATCGATCATGAGTCCGAAGCAGCTGGTGGGTCTTTCCATGATGAAGGTCAGCAGATTTGTAAGGTATACGATCCTGCTGGGACTGCTTGTAACGATCATGACCTATATCGTTCCTGCAGCCGCCACCATAGCGGGCTTTGGAGGCTTTAAGAAGCTGTTCCGGGAAAAAATGCCGGATTTCTATGTGAAGAACGGCGAGATGACAGCGGCAGAACCTTTTTCTCTGACTATCGGTGATTATGAGATAATCATTGACACTTCTGAGGACGCGGTACCGACCGACAAGTATATCGGTAAATTCCTGACCATAGCCATCGGAAAAAGACGGGTACAGGTTGCCGTAAGCCAGAACGGGCTTACTGATGTAGCCATAGACCAGCGGGTAAGTGATTATTTTGAGGACGGCTTTAACAGAGAGATGCTGGTAAAGGCCATTCCGGGCTTCTATATTGCCATAGGGCTCATCGGTCTTTTCAGTCTGATCGGAGTGATACTGAAATATCTGGCGGCCTCGTTATTATATATGATCCTTGCATGGAGTCTCGTAAAGAGCAGCGGGCTGGACCTGACCAAAGGAAACTGCTACAGACTGTGCTTTTACGCACAGACGGTGGGGATACTGCTTGTGAATATCAATAAGGCGCTTGGATATCTGCTTCCGTCATTGCTTGTTTCGGTGGTCGGGATATTCCTCAGCCTGAGATACATAGCAAAGAGTGTGGAGAAATATATCTTCAGTAAAGGACAGGCACCGGTCTGATGACCGGCGCCTGAAGTCTTATCATATAGTTTTTACTTTTTGAAGAAATGCCTCTATTTCATCAGCAGTCAGTCTGCTGAGTGAAGCATTGGTAAATGAACCGTCCTCCGTTACTTCCTTTTTGAACCAGGAGGGGGGAGTGAAGGCGAGAGCTTCTTCTTCAGAGGGGAATTCGACCTCGGCATAAATGAGGCCGTCCAGGGCACCATGAAAGACATCGAGCTCTATGGTGTAGGGTTCATACGGGATCAGATATCTGGTCTTTTCTATGAAACAGCCTTTTACTGAACCTGACATGTTATCAAACTGTTCGCGGGTAAGTGACAGTTCAAATTCTTCACGCTTGAGCAGACCTCCGGATTTAACGGTCAGTACAAAGGCGTCGTTTTCCTGGCGTATCCGAAGGACAGGGTCGGTAAAAAGGTAACCCTGCTTCATCTGTAAAGCCGGGTGATCAGCAAGATTCAGTGCCGAAGGATCGGCCAGGTATTTTCTTTCAATTTCCATGATAAAGACCCCCTGGGTATTAGAATGATTTTACGAACGGTGCAGCCGTGCTGCGGATCATCAGCCGGGGGCATAATACCTTTTGACCCCAGCATCATTATATGCAGAATTATATTAAACAGGCAAGAAAAAAATATGTTCACAGAAAGGGAAAAACCATGAGTAAGGTAGTTGTCCTCCTGGCGGAGGGATTTGAAGAGATTGAAGCGCTGACACCGGTTGACCTGCTGAGGAGAGCCGGGATCGAGGTGGTGACGGCATCCATTACTGCAGACCGCCTGGTCATGGGATCCCATATGATCCCGGTGATGGCAGATACTGTCATTGACAGCCTTGACGGACCGGCTGATGTACTGTTCCTGCCCGGCGGACTCAAGGGTACGAACAATCTGAAGGAAAGCGCAGATGTGGCTTCCGTCATCAATGAATACCTTAATGCGGGTAAATATCTTACAGCCATCTGTGCCGCTCCGACGGTTTACGGACAGATGGGCCTGCTGAAGGGTAAAAAGGCCACCTGTTATCCGGGAAACGAAGATAAGCTGATCGGCGCCGAGTGGACAGGAGAGGATGTGAATGTAGCGGTGGACGGACAGTTTATCACCAGCCGCGGTATGGGAACCTCCATAGATTTTGCTTTGAAGCTTATTGAAATACTCATTTCAAAAGAGAAGGCGGATGAGCTTGCTGAAAAGGTTGTTTACAAACGTTAAGAGAGGACGGAAATGAAACATATTACCATACGGGATATAGTACGTGTGACTGAAGGAAAGCTTATTGTCGTGGGCAGGTCCGGGGACAGTGAAATACCCGAAGAAGTGCCGGAACGCGAGCTTACGGACCTTTGTATAGATTCAAGAGAGATCAAAAAGGGTGATCTTTTCATCCCCCTTCTGGGGGAAAGGGTAGATGCCCATAAGTTTATTCCCGGCGTGATGTCAACAGCCGTGGCGACCCTTACAGACTGGGATGCGGACAGGGTATATGCGGATCCCGGTGAACTGGAAAAGGCGGGGAAGAGAGAAGATATCCTCATCCGCGTGGAGAATACCCAGAAGGCTCTGGAACAGATAGGCGCATATATACGTACACAGTATGAGCCGCCGGTTATCGGAGTTACGGGAAGTGTAGGCAAGACCACTACACGCAGGATGATCGCAACAGCTCTCGGCAGCTGCCGGGAGGTATTTGAAACTCCGGGCAATCTTAATTCACACATAGGTATCCCGATAACCACCAGCCGGATGTTGGATGAGCCTTCCGAGGTCGCCGTGCTTGAAATGGGCATTGACCGTATCGGTGAAATGGATGTGGAGTATTCCATTGTACGTCCCGAGATAGCGGTAGTTACAATGATCGGCGTATGCCATATGGAATATTTCGGATCCCGGGAGGGTATACGCAGGGAAAAGCTGAAGGTGGCCGGGCATGATACCGTGCTCTTCCTGAACGCCGATGATCCGATGCTGATGGAGATCAAAGGAAAAACGGAAGCGCGGGAGGTCTGGTATTACGGCGTATCCGAAGAAGCGGAATACAGGGCTGAGGATATGGTACAGACAGATGACGGTTATCGTTTCATCTATGTACACGGAGATATAAGAGTACCGGTAGAACTTCCCGTTGCAGGCATGCATAATGTGAGAAATGCGGTGGTAGCAATGGCCATCGCGGATTATCTTGGCATGGATCTTGAAAAAGCGGCAGCCTCACTTGCAGGCTTTCAGGGATTAAGACAGATAATCCGTCATTCCGGAAAGGGAACGACAATAATTGATGATACCTATAATGCAAGCCCGGATTCAATGAAGGCGGCGCTTACGGTGCTGTCAGACTATAAGACAGAAGGCAGACGCTGGGCAGTCCTCGGAGACATGTTTGAGATGGGACCCCGGGAAAAAGAATTCCACAAAGAAGTTGGAGAGGGATTTTCCGGATATAAGGTCGACCGGCTTATTACTGTCGGAGAACTGGCAGGGTTGCTGGGAGAGAAGGCGCATGAAGTAAATAAGGAAATGCAGTATTACCATTTTGCAGCTATCGAGGATGCTGCAGAATATCTTAAAAAAGAACTGCGTGAAGAGGATGTGGTGCTCTTTAAAGCGTCCCACGGAATGAATTTTTCAAAACTTGTGGAATGGCTTGAATAAAAGCAATACTTGACTTTTTTTCATCGCATAGTAAAATAGGTATAGTTAGCTGAAGGAAAGGAGGAGATCAGACCCTATGAAGACATCAGTTTATATTGAGTTTTATGGTGAGCAGATCTGCCAGGATGAACTGGAAAATGAAGTAAAGAAGATCTGGACAGAGAGCGGAAAGAAAGCTTCCGATATCAGGAGCATCGCTCTTTATGTTAAGCCGGAAGAGGATCGTTGCTACTATGTAGTTAACGGTGATGAGATGGGTTCATTCCACATCATTAACACTCAGAACGATTTCTAACCATATCTGTTGGTAACAGGAAAAGAGCAGAACCGGGTAAGCCCCGGTTCTACTTCGTTTGCGCAGACAATGAGCCATGCGGACAAGCTTGCTTGTCCATATGACGAATGCTGCGACATCGATCAGGGAGGTTCCCACCCTGCTCGACGCGCGAGGAGATAATTATGATAGCTGTTATAGATTATGATGCCG
>ONWK01000344.1 GCA_900321505.1 uncultured Eubacteriales bacterium | reverse complement strand
TGAAGAAGCCGGACCTTCCGAAGAAGACAGGCTGTTCCGCAGATCCCCCAGAAATATCCCGAAGATCGATACGGAAGCTGTAGAGATCGAGGCGCCTCCGGCGGTCCGTGAAAATATGACGCAGTCCGGCTTTATGGCCATTGGACCGTCACTTACCATGGCGCTCCCGATGTTAATGGGTACCGGCGTATCCATAGCTGCATCAATGTCAAACAGCGGGCAGTTTAATATCATGATGATATCCGGTATCATCACGGCCGTAGGTTCGGCCGGTATAGGTACTTTCTGGGCGATCAAGAACATGAAAGCTCAGAAGAAAAAGAACAGAGAGGATGAGATAAGGCGCTTTGAAATGTACAGCGAGTATCTCATCAGATGTGCAAATGAGATCAAGGGGAAATACGAAAACAATACCAAAGCCCTGAACAGCATGTATCGTTCTGCAGATGAGTGTGCAGGTATCGGACGTGAAAATATTGAGCTTTGGAACAGAAACAGCAGGCATGATGATTTTCTTAAGCACCGCCTCGGCATGGGTGAGATCCCTTTCCAGGTGGAGATAGAAGTACCAAAGGAAAAGTTCTCTCTTCTTAAGGACAATCTTAATGAACGCCCGCGGATGATAAAGGAAAGCTACAAACAGCTCAAGGATGTGCCCGTCTGCGTGGACCTTTTCGGAAATAAGCTTATCGGACTTATCGGCGGTCCGGGCTATAAGGGCTGTTATCAGATCATGCATGACATTGTGGCTCAGATCGCCGCTTCCGACTGCTATACAGATGTAAAGATGGCCTTTGTATTTGACAGAAACGGAAATGAAAACGATCAGAACTGGAGCTTCGCTAAGTGGCTGCCCCATACCTGGAGCGAGGACGGCAAGGTAAGATATTTTGCCGGTGACAGGAAGGATGCCAGTGATATTTTCTATGAACTTACAAATATCCTGAGATTCAGGGCGGAAGAAAGACAGAATGACAAAACAAAGCAGACTGTTGAAAAGCCATATTTTATCCTTTTCCTTGAAAATCCGGAGCTGCTGGAGGGCGAACTCCTCTCCAAGTATATTTATGACAGCGAGGTCAATTACGGTCTGACCACGGTCCTTATGGTTCAGAGCTATGATGAACTGCCGAATGCCTGCGAGTATATCATTGAGAATACCGCGCGCTACCGGGGCTCGTATTACGTTACGGACGGAGAGGACGAGCGCGTTGCTGTAAACTATGATATCGTGGGCGGAAACAGGCTTGAACAGATGGCCAGGAGGCTGGCTGATGTAAAGGTTAAGGAGGAAACCTCCGGCGGTGAGATCCCGACGGCCCTCACATTTTTTGATATGTATGGTATCAACCGGGTGGAGGAGCTCCAGGTTCTTGAGAGATGGAAAAAGAACAGGACCTATGAATCCCTGAGAGCGCTGATAGGCCAGAAAGCCGGCGGGGCGGACTGTTATCTTGATGTCCATGAAAAATATCATGGCCCGCATGGTCTTGTGGCAGGTACCACAGGCTCCGGTAAGTCGGAAACCCTGCAGACCTACATGCTGTCACTTGCGATAAATTACAGTCCGGATGATATTGGATTTTTCATAATCGATTACAAGGGCGGAGGTATGGCAAACCTCTTTAACGGCCTTCCCCATATGATCGGCCAGATATCCAATCTTTCGGGAAACCAGGTGCACAGAGCCATGGTTTCCATCAAGAGTGAGAATATGCGCAGGCAGCGTATCTTCAACGAATACGGTGTCAATAATATAAACCTGTATACCAGGTTATACAAGAATAACGAGGCCAAGATCCCCATTCCCCATATGTTCATCATCATCGATGAGTTTGCGGAATTGAAGCGGGAAGAGCCGGAATTCATGAAGGAGCTGATCTCCGTTGCCCAGGTCGGACGTTCCCTTGGCGTGCACCTTATTCTTGCAACCCAGAAGCCTGCAGGTACCGTGGATGACAATATCTGGAGCAATTCCAAATTCAGGCTCTGTCTCCGGGTGCAGGACAAGCAGGATAGTATGGATATGCTGCATAAACCGGATGCGGCTTACATTACGCAGGCCGGCCGAGGATATATGCAGGTTGGTAATGACGAGCTGTATGAACTGTTCCAGTCGGGCTACAGCGGAGCGGTTTATGATGAGGAAAGCGGAGTGCAGCCTGATATAGCCATCATGGTTGCCGATACGGGTAAGGCGGCGCTTGTGGGCAGCCACGCGCAGCTGCAAAGAAAAGAAAAACTCAGATACGCATGGATATCCAGACTTATCAGCGTGGCCGATACAGCGGCTGCGAGAGCCGAGGCGAGGATAGGCGACTGCGTAGAGGATAAGACGCTGGAAATGAATATCTGCCGGGAATTCTTTAAGGAGATCAGGGCACAGGAGATCGAGTATCCCGAAAATGATCACAATATCCGCATGGTTCAGGATTTCCTGGATGTTTACGCGCTCTGCATCAGAGGCCCCAGGCTTCAGGGGATGGAAATGCCTGAAAGGGTAAGCCAGATGGCTGCAGTCCTTAAGAAGAAGCTTCCCGAGGCGGAAGAGAAAACACAGCTTGATGCGGTGGTTGCATATCTGGCAAAAATGGCCGAAGAAAACGGCTATGACCATGATCTGCAGCTATGGCTCCCCGTGCTTCCTGAAGAATTATATCTCCGGGAGCTTACGGGCTACGAGAACAGGGCCTTTGACGGAGTCTGGTATCCCGCAGGAAGCCGGTTTACACTTGAAACCATGGTGGGCTTATATGATGATCCGGAAAACCAGGCGCAGAATCCTGTTGTGGTAGATATATCGGAGAGCGGAAATATCGCGGTGGTCGGAATGCCCATGACCGGAAAAAGCACATTTATGCTTACACTGCTTTATTCACTTGCGGAGTGCTATTCACCCGATATGGTCAACTTCTACATACTTGACTTCAGCAGCAAGATGCTCGGAGGCCTGACTTCAATGCCGCATACAGGCGGAGTCATGTTTGAAGAGGATGATGAGAAGATCGAGAAATTCTTCACCTTCCTCAGTCAGATGCTTCAGGAAAGGAAAAAGCTTTTCCAGGGCGGCAATTTCAAGCAGTACATCCAGTCACAGGGAAATGTTCTTCCGGCAGTTGTTGTTGCCATCGATAATATTGCATCCTTCAGATCAAAGACTGAAAACAGATATGATGATCTGCTCGTCAGCATGCTGAAGGAAGCAAATGCCTATGGTATATATTTCGTATTTTCTGCAGGAGGATATTCGAATGCGGAGATACCGGGAAAGATGTCAGAACTGATCCGTATGGCATTTGCACTGGAAATGCCGGAGCGCTTTGCCTATGGCGACGTTATGCATACCATGCATCTTGATGTTCTGCCTGAGACTAACGTCAAGGGCAGGGGACTTGCCAGGATCGGCGATTCCATTCTCGAATTCCAGACTGCATTGCCTCTGCAGGCTGAAGATGATTTTGACAGGGCTGAAAAGATCAAAAGCAGGAGCGCTGTGCTTGCAGCGGCTTGGAAGGGAAAAACAGCAAGAGAGATCCCGACCATTCCCGAAGAACCGCTCTGGGGCGATTACATGCAGCTTGAAGATGTTGTGCAGATGGCCCGTCAGCAAGACAGACTTCCTGTCGGCTATGACAGGAGGACTGCAGGCATATACGGCATAGACCTTAGAAATACCTATAACTATATAGTTTCGGGCAGAAGCCACAGCGGCAAGACCAATATGCTGAAGATCATCTGCAGCTCGGCAGCGCTTGCAGGAATGGATCTGACAGTGGTGGATTTCAACGGAGAGCTGAGGAATATAGCTGCCGCATCCGGGGCAGCTTACGTCGGAAGTGACGCGGAAATGTATAATTACCTGAGCGCGCTGATCCCGGATTTCAAGGCAAGAAATACACTGAAGAAGGAATGCGTGGAAAAAGGGCTTACTGACAGGGAGCTGTATGACAGAATGCAGGGATTTCCCAAGAAGATTGTTGTAATAGGAGATCTCGTTGAATTTGTAAGGAAAGTAACAAACCCCTCGGAGGGTGTCGGCGCCATGGCCGGTCTGCTCTGCAACCTTTTTGATAAGGGAGCCATGCATAACATTTACTGGTTTGCCGCATTCAATCAGGATCAGACAGGCGAAGTTCAGACATCGGATGTATTCAGGATATTCACAAGAGAGAAGAATGGTATACATTTCGGCGGAAATGTTCAGGCACAGAGGCTTATGAGCTTTGATCATGTGAAGTACAACGAGCAGGGCAGGAAACTGCCGGCAGGCATCGGTATGCTTCCTACGCATGATACAGATGATACAAATGCTGTAGTCGTTCCGTTCTACCGTATCGTTCAGCAGGAGGGATGATAGTTGAAATGCATGGTGACGCTGGATGGAAACATCTCAGAGATTAAAAAACTTAAGACGGCTGTATCTGATGTGGTTGCAGGGCTGACGGATGAATACTGGGATACGAAGTTTTTTTCGGCGCTTGAGGAAAGCAGAGAGTATCTGAAGAGTGAGCCTCTGGTGGATTTTGCATGCTGGGATGTGACGCTGAAGGGCGTTACCTCCATGCTGCCGGAATTCCGGAGGGCTTATGAGGAAATGGGCCTTCTGCTCATAGCGGACGAGCATACTTCTCCACTCGAATATCTCAAGCCGGGGATCCGGGCGGATTCGCTCCTCATAAGGCCCTACAGCCCGGAAACTCTGAATGATACACTGAAGGACTTTATCCGTGAAGGTCTTGACCGAAAGGAAAGAAATACCGGTGAAGACAGCTTTGTGATGGAGACAAAGGAAGGAAAGACATATTTTCCCTATGACAATATTTATTATTTTGAATCAAGGGAAAAGAAGATATTCATCAGGCTGCTGAATGAGGAGTATGGATTTTACTCCACCATGGACGAACTGGAGAAGCTGCTGCCTGAACGATTTATCCGTTGTCACAGGAGCTATATAGTAAACAGTGAAAAGATAAGAAGGGTTCTGATGTCCCAGAATCTTATAGAACTGGTGAAGGATTTTGTGGTTCCGTTATCAAGGACCTACAAACAAATGCTTAAGGGTATATAGGTGATCATGAAAAACGACGGGAAGGGTAAAGTATATTGTTTCAGCGAGGGCGAATTCAGTATCCTGGCGGATGTCTGCGGGATACAGACCCTCCTTTGTTTCAGCGCTGCAGGAGGAAATGAACTGAAGAAGCTGACCAGGGGCGAATATGCAAAAACGGTTTATGAGCTGAGTAAAAGGAACATTATCATTCGGGAAGAGGAGGAGCTCGTTCTGGATGAGAGTATCGCCGGTATGATACTCCTGTGCAAAAACTGCGATCATATCCTGGGCTTCTGTAATGCGGAGGGAAAGGGATATAAGGCATGTATATATCTTACGCGGAGCGGTGTATTTACCCTGGTCCTGCCCGGCAGCCGTAAGGGTGAATATATCAGGATGAGCAGTCATGATAAGGATGAACTGGAGCCGCTCGCCGAAGATTATATGCAGGAGAATGAAGAACTCCGCATATTCAGTGGAAGTAACATGATGCAGGAAGGGATCATCAGAAAAGCTCCGGATAAGATCGATCTGAAGGATATACTGGGTAAATATCTGAATGCGGGAGGTTGAAATGATACTGGTAGATATCTATGTCCCAAGTGTGGACAAAACCTATGATTTTCATCTGAATGAGGGGATCAGGATAGGTACGGTGGTTGAGGAGATTAGCGAAATGATAGGGCAGAAGGAGCATTCCAAAATAGTCGGCAGCACCGACCAGCTCTGTCTTTGCAGTTATAAGACAGGAATGATACTTGACAGGGAGCTGAGCCTGAGAAGCGCGGGCGTGGTTACCGGCGATAAGCTGCTGCTTGTGTGAAAATAGGTCATTCGTCCTGAAAAATGTGTCGTTCGTCAGAAAATGTACAGCTGAGGGGACATTTATGTATAATGGCAAATGTAAGGTGATCAGACAAAAATGGTCATGAACCCGGAGGACCGCAGAATGGAATTTATGGTAAAAGAAGACAACTTAAGAAATGCGGAAGACAGATTACGCCAGCATTCAAGAAGAAGAGATGAGATTCAATCAGCTCTTCAGGACTGCAGGAGGGAATTAAGAAGGCTGATCCCCATGTCCGCCGAGCTGATGCAGCTTGACAGGATCATAGACAGGGTATCTTCCGAAACCCGGACGGAGGAGCGTATGACCGATGCGCTGTCCGCAATAATGAACACTTATCTGAACAATGAGAAAAATGCTGAAGAGAATGCCATGGGCAGCCTGTATTTCATAGCATATCCAATTCTGAATCCGGTGCGCATTCCTCATTATGATTTTAATATTGTAAGATTTAGGGAATCTTTATTTTCGGAAGCTGGGAGACTTACAAGATGGGAAAAGAAATAGCAGTAAACACAAATACCCTGAAAAATGAAGTGGATACCATGACAAGGGCCCTGCAGCAGCTCAGGAACAGGATAGATGAGGCATATGCAGCAGTATCTGATCTGGACAAAATGTGGGACGGGCCGGCAAATGTGGAATTCCGTACCGAATTCAATAACGATCGACTGAGACTGGTGGAAATATGCAACAGCATAGAGCGCCTGATCAACGCAATGGGAAAGTCCCGTGTGGAATACGAAAAATGCGAGTCGGATGTAAAGGCTATCGTAGACGGTATCAGGATATAACGGAGGAAAGAATGTATGGCATTCGGGAATTTTTTCGGAAATGAGAACGCACTGAAGGTTGATGCCGGAATAATGATATCAAAGGCAAACGAGGTTGAGCAGAAGGTCAGGGAAATGAAAGCGCAGTTCTCCGAGATGGAGAGGATGATCAATGAATCCGCAGGCCACTGGCACGGTGAAGCGGGAGATCTTCACAGAAGTTTATACAATAATAAAAAGGGAGATATAGATACGATAGTTTCCAGACTTGCGCAGCATCCGGTAAACCTGAGAGAAGCGGCCAGGATCTATGCCGGACTTGCCAGTGAAAATGAGCTGATTCAAAGTGCGCTTCCGTCGGATGTGATCTCATAGAGCCATGAAGGAAAGGAAAATGATATGGGCGGATTGATCGACATGGATTTTAAGACGGCCAGACAGCAGGCGGACAGGCTGGACAGGCTGGCAAATGAACTGGAAAGCCTTACAGTTAACGATTATGAGGCGGCGATGGGACAGATCCGGAGCGGCTGGTCGGGCGAAGCGGCAGGAGGCTTTCTGGCGAAGGGCGGCGCTCTGGAAGGAGACATGAAAACTACGGTAAAGAAGATCCGGGAGCTTGCAAACAGTATCCGCAGCACGGCACATAAGGCTGAGGATGCCCAGAAAAAGGCTCAGGAGATCATTAATAAGAAGAACTTTTAATATATGTACATTAACGGCGCAGGCCGTTCAAATAATAAAAATCATTTAACAGGAGGAAATTGAAAATGGCAACTTTTTATGTAGATTGGAGAAAGCTTGACGCAGAGGCAGCAACACTGGAGGGCTACAATAAGAGCCTTATCAACGAATGCTCACAGTATGAGAAGAATGCACTGGCATTAAAGGGCAGCTTCGAGGGTGATGTGGCAGATGATTTCTTTAAGGAAGCACAGGATCACCTGGCAAAGATGACGCTTTTTACTGATCTGATCACAAGGTATGTTGAGGCTATGAGGACCATGGCTAAGAATGCCGAAACGAGAGAAATGCAGGCTCAGAGCATTGTATCCAAGAAGAATTATTGATCATAAAAGTGAAAAACAGGATTTTGTATATAGAGAAAAGGAGAAAGTAAAATGGCTAACCAGACAGTATTAAGAGTATCAACAAGTGATCTTACAAGAACAGTAGGTTCTTTTAATGCAAACCTCAGCACCGTATCAAATCTGACATCACAGATGCTTCAGCTGCTTAACAATCTGCAGACTGTATGTCACGGTGATCCTTATGATAGCTTCAGAAATAAAGCGCTGCAGCTCAGCGGAGATATGGATCAGATAAAGAGGATGATCCAGGGACACATCGACGAGCTTACCCAGGTTGCAGGAATCATGGATCAGCTTGCTAACGATAATAATGCAGCATTCAGCGGCCTGCCTACGGATGTGATCAACTAAGAATAGTTTATGAGGCGGTTCTGTAAATACATTACGGAGCCGCCGATTTTGCACGTTTGATATTTTCAACACTCCGGAGGAACTTATATATGGAGTATCTTATAACATTTGCCGCCTGCACGGATAAGGGCTCAAGAAGTATCAATGAGGACACTATCCGTGTTTTTCAGCATTCCGGAAAAAACGGATGTGTTCTCTGCGACGGACTTGGCGGTATGGGAATGGGTGACACGGCATCACAGCTGGTTGTGGATGTGTTCCAGGATCTATTCTACAAGGAAGAAAATCCTGCCCGTTTTCTTCCGATGGCCTTTCAGGCTGCGCAGGATGTTCTGACCGCCGAACAGAGGCGCCGCCATGCGGAAGAAAAGATGAAAACAACGGCGGTTGCACTTGTTATGGATAAGAAAAAAGCGTATATTGGACATATCGGCGACTCGCGTTTATATGTATTTCATGATGGGAAGATCGTGAAGAGAACGCTGGATCACAGCGTCCCGCAGATGCTTGCGCTTACGGGGGAAATAGACGAAAGCGAGATCCGTCATCATAAAAACCGCAGCATTATCCTGAAGACCTTAGGGATCGAATGGGAAACACCCATGTATGAGATCATGAAGCCGATCCCTCTGTCAAAATGCGATGCCTTTCTTCTTTGCTCCGATGGATTCTGGGAATTGATAGAGGATGAGGAAATGTGCAGCTGTCTTACAGGAACCTGGGATCCCGGCAACTGGCTCGACCGTATGCTGGAGAAGGTGCATGAGAGGGGCAGGGGGACCAATATGGATAATTATTCCGCCATCGCTGTAAGAGTTTTAAAGGGGTAAACTTATGCAGAGTACTGAGACGAATGACATTATCAGGGACGAAAATGATGAGCTGGAGCTGGTGATCTACAGTGTGCTGGGAGACCGGCCGGATCAGCAGGACTGCTTTGGATATAAACTTGATAAAGGAAAATGCCTCTGCGTCGTATCTGACGGAATGGGGGGATTAGACCACGGAAGGGATGCGAGTGATCTGTGTGTGGCCGAGTTCCTGCATGCATTCCGGCCTGTGGAGGATTTTTCCGTTGAGGAGGAGCTCCTGGAGCCTATCAGGAGCGCAGATGAAAAGATATCTGCGCTGGTGGATGAAAAAGGGGAGCACCTCAATGCGGGATGCACGGTGGTTGGCGCTATGATCTGTAAAGGACAGCTTAACTGGGCATCCGTGGGGGACAGCCGCGCTTACCTGTTCCGCGGTGGTAAATATGCCCGGCTGACCAAGGATCAGAATTATAAAACCTATCTGGACGAAAGCCTGAGGGCGGGTGTGATAAGCGAAGAGGTATATGTCGATCAGAGCAGATTCAGCGAAGCGCTTATAAACTATGTCGGAATGGGCATGGTAAGAAGGAGCGGCTTTATAGACTCCAATCTGGAAAGCCTGCCGCTCCGTTCCGGAGATGTTCTGATGATAATGTCGGATGGAGTATACAAGCTTCTGGCCGACGACGAGATAAATCAGTGCGTCATCAATGTTCCGAACATTGTGAATATGGCGCAGACGATGGAAATGAAGATGGTTTCGGCTGCACGTACCCATAATATCCAGCGTGATAATACGTCACTGGCTGTAATAAGGATAAAGTAAGGCTGTGCTGCCGGACGAAGAGACGGCAATACATATGTTAACAGGGGTGAATGGAATGAATATTCTTCGATGCAAAAACAAGCATTATTATGACGCAGATACCTATTCAGTATGCCCGCATTGCGGAGCAGAGGCTTCAGGCGGGGCGCCTCCGAAGACTCCGGGCAAGCCGGAGACGGGAAATGTCAGGAAACCTCAGGATCAGCAGGCAGGCCAGGGTTATCCGAATGGTCAGGGCGGTTACATGGCAGGTCAGAACGGCTATCCAGCGGGGCAGGGCGGCTATGCGGCAGGTCAGAACGGCTATCCGGCAGGCCAAAGTTATTCGGCGGGACAAGGCTATCCGGTGAACCTGGGCGGTTATGCGGCAGGTCAGAACGGGAACGGTTATTCCATGGGTCAGAACAGTAATCCGGCAGGTCAGGGTTATCCCACAGGCCAGACCGGTTATCCGGCAGGTCAAAGTTATGCGGCAGGCCAGGGTTATCCCACAGGCCAGACCGGTTATCCCACAGGCCAGACCGGCTATCCTGCAGGTCAGACAGGTTATCCTACGGGTCAGAGCGGCTATCCGGCAGGCCAGACCGGTTATCCCACAGGCCAGACCGGTTATCCTGCAGGCCAGGGCGGTTATCCTGCAGGGCAAGGCGGTTATCCTGCAGATTCCCGGTATCCGGACAGTCAGAAAAAACCGGCTGTACCTGCTTTTCAGGATAATAAGAATAATGCGGGAGCCCCTGATCAGAACGCAGGTAAAGCAGAAAAAGGTACCTTCGGGATCTTTGGAAAGTCCGGAAAGGCATCGAATATCCCTGACATCCCAAAAGCCTCCGCTCCTTCCATAACACCGGAGCCTCCGAAGGCTTCCGGATCCTCCAAAATGTCGGAAACCCCGAAGGCTTCCGGATCCTCCAAAGCACCGGTGACCCCGAAAGCATCCGGAAGAAAAGAGGAAAAGGATATCACTTCAGTTCTGACAAATGAGGCGGAACGCTCGACGTTAACTGCAGGACAGGCGGGAATGCAGGGTACAAATCCTGCAGGAATGCCGGGAGCAAACCCGATGGGTATGCAGGGTACAAATCCCACCGGAATGCCCGAGACAAATCCGGGAGGAAGGCCGCCTGTGAATCTTATGGGAATACCTGAAGCAAAACCGGCTGTTGATAACAGCGGCAGCAGCAGTAACAATGGCATACTTGATGATAAGCAGATATCTCTTAAAGAAGACCCTGAGCCGGCTCAGCCGGACAGCCTGTCTATAGACAGCCTTTTCGAGATGAAGAAGGATGATGCTCCGGATAACGGGGCTGAACAGCCTGCACCGAATGCTCCGAAGGATCATAATTCGCTTTCCAGAATGGTGGAAAGGATCTCTTCAAGTTCCGAAGGACGGACCATGAGTTATTTCAATATGGCATCTGCAGCAGGTGAGAGAAGAGCTGAACAGAGCAGAACCCCTGCTCAGACGCCTGCTCAGACGCCGGCTCAGGCACCGGCATCGGGTAATCATACCATGGTACTCACGTCCCTTATGGGGGCTTCGAAGGCGGCTGCGGCAGCAGCACCGAAAGCTCAGGCGGCTCATGAGATGCCCAGGATAAGTGAATACACAGACCCTGTAGTGGGATGGCTGATATGTATAGCAGGACCAAACATCGGAAGGGATTACCGGATCGGAGCGGGGACCAACTCCATCGGCCGTGACGGAAGCAACCGGATAGCTGTTTTTGGTGATAATTCCATTTCCAGGGATAAGCATTGTATGGTTATCTATGAGCCCAAAAAAATGCAGTTCTTCCTGAAGGCGGGTGACAGTACGGGTCTTACCTACCTTAATGAGGAATATGTTACGGATATGACTCCTCTTAAAGCGGGAGATGTCCTGGAAATAGGCGCAAGCAAGTTTTATTTCTTCCCGTTATGCGGTGATAAGTTTAAGTGGGAGAATTATCTGAACTGACAGAGGGAGTGATATGAAAACCTGTTTTCATTGCTTCGGACAATACGGAGATGAATTCTTTGTATGCCCCCATTGCGGAACGATATACCAGCCGGAACCTAAGGAACAGATATATCTGGATCCGGGAACCATGCTGGCTAACCGTTATCTGATCGGAGAATCCATAGGTGCAGGAGGCTTCGGCGTCGTATACCGTGCCTGGGATTATAAGCTGGAAACCATAGTTGCGATAAAGGAATATTTCCCGACAGGTATAGTTACGAGAGCAAAGGGGAATCCTGAGCTGATAGTGCTTGGGAAGAGAAGAGACGAATATGAATACAGGAAAAAACGTTTTCTTCTCGAAGCCCGTTCCATGGCTAAATTCGGGAAGCACAGGAATATACCGAATGTATTCGAATTCTTTGAAGCAAACCAGTCAGCTTATATCGTTATGGAGCTGCTGGAGGGTATACAGCTGAATGATTACGTGAAGGATCAGCCGGACGGCAGGGTAAGTGTGGATTTCGCCGTTTATCTCGCAAACGAGGTGGGCATGGCGCTGCAGTCCATGCACGAGGCAAGTATTATTCACAGAGATGTGGCGCCGGATAATATTTTCCTGTGTGAAGGAAAGGACCGCCGGATAAAGCTGATGGATCTGGGCGCCGCAAAGATCGAGAACAGCTCCGATGATGTCATAGATCTTTGCATGAAGGTGGGTTACTCACCTGTTGAGCAGTATGATGAGATAGATAACTTCGGCCCGTGGAGTGATATATACGCTCTGGGAGCGACCATGTATTTCGTGCTGACAGGCATGAAGCCATATGAATCCACCAGCAGAAAAAAAGAGGATCTGCTGCAGGATGTAAATGTTCTGAATCCGGAGGTTTCCGAGAATCTGAATAATACGATCATGAAGGCAATGGCTGTAAATGCAAATGATCGTTTTAAGAATATCCCTGATTTTCTGAAGGCCGTTAACGGGGAGCGCAGGGTTTTATCTCTGGCAAAGGAGAAAAGAAAGAAGCGGCTGAAGGTCATAGTGGGGATAGGCGCAGCCCTTATGGCTGTAGCGGCGATCCTGGCCTTCAGTCTCAGTAAGTACGGTGAAAAAAGGAGAGAGAGATATCTTCGCTCCGCAGCCATAGAGGTCTGGTTCTGCAGAGATGCCGAGCATCCGCTTGAGGAACAGGCGCTGAACAGCATCGTGGAAAACTTTCAAAGTCAGGAGGGCTACGGCCAGGTTGAAGTGCAGCTCCGTTCCTTTGAAGACCGTGATGAATACGAAGAAGCACTTGAGAAGGCTGCCGAGGAGGGTACTCTTCCGGCGCTTTTTGAAAGCACCGGAATAAGCAATGATGTCCTTATTAAGGCGGCGGATGCCGGAAAGGTTATCAGTGAGGCAAAAGAGTGTTCGTTCTTCAGCCAGTATGAGAGCTATTACGAAGATCATAAGAGGATCCCTCTGGCGGTAGAAGTGCCCGTTGCCTATGTCCTCACAAGAGGTGCAGAGGACGATGAATATGTAATTTCATATGAAGACGAATACTTTGACGGCAGTACATTTAATAAAAATGTATTCTATAACAGGCAGGACAGGGAGCTTCTGGATGAAAATGATCTTCTGGATAATGCGGAAGTATTCGATGCGTCGAAGAATAACTGGTCCGTGGTGTATGCCGCGTCGGTGTCCTACAGTGAGATAAGGCAGGCGCTTGCAGATAAATGGTTTGCCGTAAAAATGATCTTCTTCCGTGACGAAAGCATTAAGAGCGCCTTTACCTATGAGTGGAGTATCGGTTCGGGATCCAAAGACGAGATAAATGCCGCAGAGCATTTCGCGGCATGGCTGCTTGGAGCAAATGCCCAGGTAAATCTGCTGGGCGGTACCGGAATGCTTCCGGTAAATGATTCGGCGCTGGATCAGAGAACCCGGGATGACGATGCATGGATCCCGATCATGGAAATAAAGGATCAGCTGGTTTTCGAAGAGGATTGATCGTATACGGATAGTCAATATCAGGAGCTTTGGCCTATGGATGATACAACTTCCTTTTTCTCCAGGGTGAGGGGAAATGAAAATTCAATGAACCTGTGCATGGGATGCATGGAATCCTACGATTCCAAATTCAAGGTGTGTCCCTTCTGCGGGTATGTGATAGGAACCGGTCCCGAGGAACCGGTATTTCTTGAACCGGGTTCGGTACTTGCCAACCGTTATTATGTGGGAAGGGCTCTCGGACACGGCAGCTTTGGCGTGACCTATATCGGCTGGGATGTCAGGCTGGAGAGAAAGGTTGCGATCAAGGAATTCCTGCCCAGCGAGTTCTCGACACGTATGCCCGGAAAAACCCAGATAACCGTACTGGGAGGAGAAAAGTCCGAACAGTTCCGAGACGGTATGCGGAAGTTTGTGGATGAGGCAAAACGTCTGGCACATTTTCAGAATGAACCGGGTATCGTTAAGGTGTATGACAGCTTCGAGGATAATTCATCGGCGTATATCGTGATGGAGCTGCTGGAGGGCAGGACGCTGACGGAATACCTGAAGGAGAGGGGTACTATACCCGAGGATGAAGCAGTCGGACTTCTTATGCCGGTAATGGAATCGCTCCAGGTTGTACATGCCCAGGGGATCATTCACCGGGACATTTCACCGGATAATGTCTTCATCTGCGACAATGGCGAGATAAAGCTGATAGATTTCGGCGCGTCACGTTATGCGACTGCATCACATACACGTACGATCACAACCATCATAAAGCAGGGATATTCACCGGAGGAACAGTACAGAAGCTCCAATGATCAGGGACCGCACACGGATGTTTATGCGCTTGGCGCCACATTGTACAGGATGGTCACGGGCAAGACGCCTCCGGACGGACTGGAGAGGCGGACGGTCTATGAGACAAAGGGAAAGGATCTTCTGAAAACTCCCGCGGAATTCTGTAAGGATCTGTCACGGGTGCGTGAGGTGGCGATCCTGAATGCCATGAATATCGATATAAAGGACCGTACACCGGATATTCCTTCACTTGTTCAGGAGCTTCAGGCGGAGGTGCCGGCAAGAAGGATCAAGGGAAAGATCAAACGGCTTCCCACATACCGGTGGCCGAAATGGCTGAAGATCACTATCCCGGCAGTGGCTGCAGCGGCGGCGGTATTCATCGTGCTTATGCTTACGAATGTGATCCGGTTTTCAAAGAATTCCAATGAAACCATATATGTTCCGGATCGTTACGTGGTTGTCCCCGATATTGAGGGAAAGGCTGAAGCCGAAGCCATACAGATGCTTTCCGAAAGGGGCATCAGCTATAAACGTGAGGAAAGTATAATATCCGATTACTGTGATCCGGGTATCGTGATCTATCAGAATATGATCGCCGGTGCATACATTGAAAAGGGAAGTCTCATTAGTTATAAGCTTTGTGTAGGAAACAGCGAGATCGAGACTGACGGTGATAAGGTGATCATTCCATTCATCAAGGGTCTGCAGACGGATACGGCAAAGGCGCAGCTTGAGGAAGCGGGACTGATAGTCAGGGTGGAAGAGATCTATGACGAATCCGAGGCCGGACTTATAGTATCAACCGATCCCGATGTAGGAAATGAACTTGAAAAGGGCAGCGTCATAGTTCTCTATATCTCAAAGGGAGAGAAGCCCTTTGAGCTTGGCCTTGATCTTAAGGGTATGAAGGAAGAGGCTGCGGTTGCGGCATTGCTGGAGATCGGACTTTCCGCTCCGGAGATAAGCTATGTTGCGGATGCATCTGAGAAGGGCACCGTACTATGGCAGGACACGATGCCTGAAGAGCTTGTGACCAGGGGTCAGAGGATTTCGATCACTGTATCGGCGGGTCTTGAAGAGGAGCTTATTACTGTCCCGAATGTAAAGGGACTGAGTGAAGGCGATGCAGTAAAGACGCTGAAGAATGAAGGGTTCAAAGTCAGTGTTTCAAGGGAGTACTCTTCAAATGTGCCGGCAGGAACGGTGATCCGGACCAGCCCCCGTGCAGGAAGCAGTCTTCAGAGCGGAGGGGATGTTGTGGTCTATGTCAGCAGCGGGCCGAAGATCATTGCATCAAATAACGATACTCCCGATGAGGAAGTCATCGTGATAAAGACCAAAACAACTGAGGATAATAATACAAGACCTGACAATACAAAAGCGGATAATACCAATACTAAGAATAACAGTACCGGGAATAATACCAAAGATAATAATAACAACTCCGGACAGGCAGATCAGCCGGGCACTGAAAAGGATGAAAGCCAGCTGACAGATGATGAACGAAGAGCCAGGGCGGAGGAGATAACGAAACAGAAGGAAGAAGAAGCTGCAAGGAAGCGCGCGGAGGAAGAAGCCCGGAATAAGGAGGGCGATACATCATCAGACGATAAAACTAAAGAAGATGATGCTAAGAAAAAGGCTGAGGAAGAAGCGGCTAAGAAGGCGGCAGAAGAAGCTGAATGGAAAGCGGCTCAGGAAGCGGCTCAGAAGGCAGGCGAAGAAGCGGCCCAGAAGGCAGCGGAAGAGGCAGCGCAGAAGGCAGCGGAAGAAGCAGCGCAGAAGGCAGCGGAAGAGGCGGCGCAGAAGGCAGCGGAAGAGGCGGCACAGAAGGCAGCCGAAGAGGCAGCCCAGAAGGCGGCTGAGGAAGAGGCTGCAAGGCAGGCAGAAGAGGCTAAGAAACATACGCTGTCCTTTAACGGCAACGGAGGGTCGGTTTCCGAAAGCTCCAGGATCGTTAAGCAGGATGAGACCTATGGCTCGCTTCCGACAGCAACACGTGATTATTATACATTCAATGGCTGGTATACAAATTCGTCCGGAACGGGTACGAGGGCATCGGCCAGTGATGTGATGGGTACTTCGAACGTCACGCTTTATGCATCCTGGACACTCAAGCCCGAATCAGACTGGGTGAGTGAAGCGCAGGTGCCGTCAGATGCACAGATAACCAATACAAAATGGACATATTCCCTTACCGAGACTCAGACATCTTCATCTTCAAGCCTTTCGGGATGGACCCTGGTGGATACCAGTACAAGCTATGGCAGCTGGAGCGGATGGTCCACAACAGCGGTCTCGGGAAGTGATACGCTTCAGGTCGAGACACAGACGGTAGATGTGGTTTCCGGCTATAATATGAGGGAGTATAACTACGCGCTGACATCGGGACGTTATTACTGCAAATACAGTCCGAATACATCGGCATATGTATGGGAGAGAAACCAATGGGTATCTGTAGATCAGCTTAATTCTTCGGTAACTGTGGGGGCAGGTTCATGGTCTTCGGGGGAATACCCCGGAAGGAACGACGGAGGAGAGACCGGGTATATCATCAACGCCGGAACGGGCATGATATACTTTATCGTATCCACAACCTATGACAGTCAGACCCAGTACAGGACCAGAAGCATTACAACCACCTACACCCATACAAGAACGACAGATAAGGAATCTACCACAGTCGTGACGGCCGGCGGAGATATTTCCAATGTAAATAAGTGGGTAAAATACCGGAACCGTTGATCCGGGAAGGAAAAAAGTACAGGATTTTGCACGTAAAATGAGCCATGCCGCGATATCGGGGATTGCGAATCAATCGCAGATGCCGGCATGGCTCATTTTGATGATGCTGAGGCCTTTCTTATTCCTGATAGTTGACATAAATTTACTTGACGCGGCAGATAATTTTTCATATACTATAGAGTGGTTTTTTGTATGTATCAGAAGAATGGAAATAATATATTAGCAACAGAATACAACTGTTCGGTGCCATAAAGTCATAAATGAGCTGTCTGGAAAACGGGTATTTCAGCTAAAGCGCCTTTATGTTCTTATGGGATGCTGAACAGATAAAAAGGAGAAGAAAATGAGGAAATCCGGGAAAGTAATTTCCTTATTACTGGCGCTTGCTGCCGGCATCACACAGATGGGGGCTTCCGGAAATGAAGCATATGCGGCGGAAGACCGGTCGATCGTTGAAACCGCGCAGGAAGACGGTCCGGTGATACCGGCTGACGGAGAGGAACATCCCATATATCTTTATGGCTCTGCAAAGAAGAGAGTCAGCGGCATAAGCGCTGAAGAGGATGTATATGATATTTTTTCCGAAGAATACATGGGTTCGGAGTATTATGAAAAGCTTGTAGAAGCAAAGCAGGCCACGGAAGACATGCCCTTCATGGAACGTGTTCTGGAGATCGGGCAGTCCCAGGACGGATATATGAATTATGCCGTATTGGGGGATGACCCCGAGGAGCTCAGCGCCCAGGGAGTGCTCTGGACCGGAGTTGAAAAGAGAAATACCTCCGGCGGTACCGGAAATACAGAGTATACACGGTGGGCTCAGCGCTATCTGATGCACAGACCGCTTTCATCGCAGTATCTTGACAGTGACTGGTGCGCCATCTTTGCCAGCTGGTGTCTGTTCCAGGCCGGATATTATACGGGAGAGGAACTGAAGACATTTTATTATTCATACTACGCGGATCCCAGAAGGGAGCGCGGAGAAGGAACCTGGATAACGGCCTTCAACTTTGACCAGAACAGAGTGTGGTATACCCCGCTTGCAAATAAAAAGCTGGATGCATACTCGGACTGGTGTACATTTGTAAATACCGATATCAGTCCCTATGACATTCCCTATAAACCGGGGGGGATGATATTCTTTTCATGGGATAATTCCGGTACGTATTTCCATCATGTTGCAATAGTTATCGACTACGATAAGGATAAACATATATTGAGGTATCTTAACGGTAATTCTTCGGGAATGGTACGCCCTTCAACGCTTTACCTGGACAGAGCATTCAAGTCGGATGAAAACGGAAATATGCTGTTTTCGGGCGCCGGCGTTATCATGGCTTATGCAGAGTATCCATGTCATGATGTGGAGATCACCGGAAGCTGGCATAAGAACAGTAAGGGCTGGTGGTATTCGGATACTTCAGGCTGGAATCCCGTAGATCAGTGGATGTGTCTGGACGGAAACTGGTATCATTTTAATGCTGAGGGTTATCTGGAAACAAACTGTTATTATGACGGATATTGGCTGGATGAAAAAGGAGTCCGCCATGAGGTTGAAGAATTCGGCTGGGAAGAAGAGGATGGAAAGCTCAGATATAAGAATGCTGACGGGGAATACCTTACGTCAGGCATGACGACCATAGACGGTGAGGTATATTATTTCAAGTCTGACGGAACCGCAGCGAGAAATGAGTGGTATGACGGATATTACTATAAAGAGGACGGAAAGCTGAGATCCTATGATAAGGGCAGCTGGCAGGACAGCAGTGACGGCCGGCGGTTCTCTGATTCCACCGGATGGTTTGCGCAGGATGAAGTCCTCCGGATCGACGGTGTGGAATATTATTTCAATGAAGACGGATATGTTACAGACGGTAAAGAAGATCCCACGGAGGAACCGACAGAGGAGCCTACGGAAGAGGTGACCTGGACCTGGAAGCATGGTAAAAAGGGCTGGTGGTATGAAAGCTCCGAGGGAGAATATCTGTGCAACGGCTGGAATCTGATCGACGGAAGATATTATTATTTCCATAAGGACGGATACATGGCCCAGAATGAATGGGTACATGGCTACTGGCTCGGAAAGACGGGTGCATGGATATATCATTATAAGGGAAGATGGCACAAGGGTAAAAAAGGCTGGTGGTTCGGAGACGGCTCCGGCTGGTATGCAAAAAATGAGACCGTTAAGATCAACAGGGTACGGTATACCTTTGATGAAGCGGGTTATCTTGTTGAGTAAGAATAAATAGTTGCAGGTTATCTGCAGATTATGCTATACTCCCCTCTGAAGTAAGTGATGGAAAAGTGTTAAAGGAATCAGAACATTGAATATGAAAAAGAAAGGCCTGTGGGCATTGGTGTCCCTGCTGCTCGCGGTCTTTACGGTATGGTTCGTAATAAAGCGGAGCGGTATGTCCTTCTCTGATTTTGCCGGGTCGCTCTCTGCGGCTGATCCGCTGTGGATACTTATGGGCCTTGTAGCCATGCTGGGATTTATATATTTTGAAGGGGCATCATTATTACAGATCGTTCGTGTATGCGGTTATCCGCAGAAGATCCGGAGAGGCTTTCTTTATTCGGCATCGGACACCTACCTTTCTGCTATTACCCCTTCAGGCAGCGGCGGACAGCCCGGTATAGCCTTCTTTATGATGAAGGATGGTATACCGGCGGCTGTAGTCACCACCGCCCTTATAGTTAATCTGATCGGGTTTAATGTAGGCCTGCTGTTTCATGGGATTCTCGGGATGATCCTGGGCCATGAAGCATTTATGAATTATAATACACTTGGGAAAGTGCTTATAATCGTGGGCTTTGTGGTGTTCATAGGGCTTACCGTAGTGGCGGCTATGATGCTGCATCACAGGGAATTTATTTTCAGGACCGCCATAAGGTTTACGTCATTTCTGCACAGGATACATCTGATGAAAAATCCGGAGAGGCTTCACCGCAAGCTCGAAAGGATCATGGAGGAGTACAAGACCTGTGTGGACGTAGTCTCAAAGCATAAGGGAATGTGGTTCAGAGCCTGCCTTATGAATATCCTTCAGAGATTTTCGCAGATAGCCGTAACGGTGTTTGCCTACAGGGCTCTGGGTGGAAAGGGCCATACATTCAGTCTTTTCGGAACCCAGTGTCTCGCCACTATAGGTGCAACCTGTGTACCGGTGCCAGGTGCCATGGGTGTTTCGGATTATCTGATGATCGAAGGATATCAGCAGCTGATGCCGAGAGATTTTTCATTTGAAGTACAGATGCTGAGCCGGGGCATCTCATTTTACACCTGCGTTATCGTAAGCGGGATCACCATGGTTATAGGATTGTTATTACTAGGGAGAAAGAATAAAAAATGATTGGTGTATATGATTATACGGTCGTGCTGACCTATATGTCCATGCTGTCAGGTGTTCTGGGCATTCTGGTATGTCTGCACAGTAACGGACATCCTTATATGGGTGTATTCTTCCTTCTTTTCTGCGGACTCTGTGATGCTTTTGACGGAAAGGTGGCAAGACATAAGAAGGACAGAACGGAATTTGAAAAAAGCTTCGGTATCCAGATAGATTCATTTTCCGATCTGGTAGCCTTCGGTGTTCTTCCGGGCTGTATAGGTTTTGCCATGCTGCGTACCAGCGACCGCTATGTGGAGACTCCCATCGTTGATATGGACGGTGACAAGCGACTGATACTGTATCCCATACTTCTGGTTACCATCATTCTTCTGTACGCTTTGGCGGCGCTGATCCGTCTCGCGTATTATAATGTTACCGAGGAAGAGCGTTCAAAGGTGGAAGGCGGAGTACGTAAATATTATCTTGGCCTTCCCGTAACAAATGCGGCGCTGATATTTCCGACCATCATGCTGATCCAGTTCAGCACAAAGGTGGACATCACTCCCGTATATTTTGCGGTAATGGCGGTGACGGCCTTCCTTTTCCTTTCAAGGATAAAGGTTCCGAAGTTCGGTCTTAAAGGCATCCTTATCATGACCGGCATCGGAGTTGTGGAGGGCGTAATACTGATCATACAGCTGGTCAGCAGATTATAATAAGGTTATTATCAGGAGGTCAGTGTGGATACGCTTCATTTCCTTTATCATACAGCTCCGGGGCGAATGCTCCTGAAACCGCTCTGCAGCCGGGCTCTGTCCCGGCTTTGCGGAGCTTTTTTAGACTCCCGTCCGTCGAAGCTTCTTATCAATACCTTTATAAAGAAGTCCGGGATAGATACGTCGGATTATGAAATGGATGGATTTACCTGTTTTAATGACTGCTTTACGCGCAGGGTAAAGCCCGGAAGGAGGCCGGTGGAGCGGTCGGAGGACAGGATGATCTCGCCAAGTGACGGACTGCTTTCGGTATGGCCGATAGAGGAAGGCGTCGTGATCCCGGTAAAGCAGAGCAGATATACCGTGGAGGGCATGCTCCGTGACAGGAAGCTTGCGGAAAGATATCGCGGCGGACTGTGTCTGGTATACCGCCTTTGTGTGGATAATTACCATCGTTACGGCTATGTGGAAAGCGGAAGGAAGTCGAAGAACCGCTTTATCTCCGGTGTTCTTCATACCGTACAGCCCATAGCGCTTGAGCAGGGCCCTGTATTTATGGAAAACTGCAGAGAGTATACCTGCATAAAGACAAAGAATTTCGGGATACTGACCCAGATGGAAGTGGGTGCCATGCTGGTTGGAAAGATCAGTAATCATGAGCCCGGAACCGCAGAGGTAAAACGTGGGGAAGAGAAGGGAACCTTTCTTTACGGAGGCTCCACGATAATAGTGCTGGTTGAAAAGGGAAAGGTAAGGATAGATCCTCAGATCCTTGAAGCATCCGCAAAGGGAGAGGAGACGCCGGTACTTTACGGACAGGCAGTCGGTACTAAAATGTAGAAAATATAGAAAAGAGGTAAATGAAATGATCCGGAAAAATCTTGCAGAGGAGCTGGGCTCCACAACTTACCCGGGACGCGGTATTGTGATAGGAAGAACTGCTGACGGCAGCAGGGCCGTTACGGCGTATTTTATCATGGGCCGTTCCGAGAACAGCAGAAACAGGGTTTTCGTGACTGAGGGAGAGGGCATCAGGACTGAGGCCTTTGATCCCGCAAAGCTTGAAGATCCCAGTCTTATCATTTATGCACCTGTACGTGTGCTCGATGGAAATATCATCGTGACCAACGGTGACCAGACGGATACGATATATGACGGCCTGTCGCGCGGCCTCAGCTTTGAGCAGTCCCTGAGATGCCGTGAGTTTGAACCTGACGGACCGAATTATACCCCCAGGATTTCCGGATTTATGCGTTTCGGAAAGGCTGCGGCAGGGGAGACAGGCAAGGGGACTGACAGTGCCTACGCCTATGACATGTCCATACTTAAGTCCAATAACGGAGATCCTTCCCAGTGCAACAGATATACTTTTTCATATGATAATCCGAAGGCAGGGGAGGGACATTTCATCCATACCTATATGGGGGACGGCAATCCCCTTCCCAGCTATGAAGGTGAGCCCACACCCGTGGAGATCCCGGATATGGATATAGATGCTTTTACGGAGCTGGTATGGAATGCCATCGATCCGGATAATAAGGTGTCATTGTTCACACGCTTTGTTGATATTGAGAGCAGAGCCGTGGAGACACGTATCATAAACAAGAACAGTAAATGAGCCGGTCAGAAGCCGGATGGAATGATATGACATTTAGGAAGCAGCATTTTTACAGATTTGGAGCTCCCCGATCCTGAGAAGATGAGCTGTCCTGAATGGTCATGGCCGGGCGATAAAAACCGGGCGATCAAATAAAGGAGAGAAAAAATATGAAAGAACTGGAACTGAAATATGGCTGTAATCCGAATCAGAAGCCCTCACGTGTCTTCATGAAGGACGGAAGAGACCTTCCCATCACGGTAGTTAACGGACGCCCCGGATACATAAACCTGCTGGATGCTTTTAACGGCTGGCAGCTGGTGCGTGAACTTAAGGCCGCTACGGGACTTCCCGCTGCGACAAGCTTTAAGCACGTATCTCCCGCAGGCGCGGCGGTGGGCCTTCCGCTTACGGATATCGAAAAGAAGATCTACTGGGTGGATGATCTGGGTGAGCTTTCTCCGCTTGCATCCGCATATGCCCGTGCCCGCGGCGCGGACAGAATGTCATCCTTCGGCGATTTTATCGCACTTTCCGATGTATGTGATGAGGATACCGCACGTCTTATCAAGCGCGAGGTCAGCGACGGCGTGGTGGCTCCGGGATATACAGGGGAGGCGCTGGAACTGCTGAAGTCGAAGAAGAACGGCAATTACTGCATAATTCAGATTGATCCTGAATATGTTCCTGCCGAACTTGAGACGAAGGATGTTTTCGGCGTTACATTTGAGCAGGGACGAAATGAGCTTAAGATAGACGATGAGCTTTTCAGCAATATAGTAACGGAGAATAAGGAGCTGCCCGAATCGGCTAAGATCGATCTTGCCATAGCGATGATCACTCTAAAGTATACTCAGTCCAATTCCGTATGCTACGTTAAGGGCGGAGCCGCGATCGGTATCGGTGCCGGACAGCAGTCACGTATCCACTGTACAAGGCTTGCCGGAGATAAGGCAGACAAATGGTTCCTCCGTCAGTCACCGCAGGTTCTGGGACTGCCCTTCAAGGAAGATATCCGCCGCGCCGACCGCGATAATACCATTGATGTATATATCAGCGATGACTATGAGGATGTGATCGGTGAGGGCGAGTGGCAGAAATATTTCACCGAGCAGCCGAAGGTATTTACCCGTGAAGAGAGAAAGGCATGGCTGAAGAATAATACGGATGTTACCCTTGGCTCGGATGCCTTCTTCCCCTTCGGTGATAATGTGGAGAGAGCAAACCGCAGCGGCGTAAAATATATTGCTCAGCCGGGCGGATCCATAAGGGATGATATCGTGATCGAAACATGTAATAAGTACGGTATGGTTATGTGCTTTACAGGGATCAGGCTGTTCCATCATTAATGGCGGGAATTGCCGGTTTATAGCTGCGAGGGTCAAATACCTTTTGCCCCACAGTATTAAAATATGGTATAATGATCACCGGATGTAACTATCTTCTGCAGTTCTGTATCTGCGGGAAGATGGCTGCATCCGGTGACTTATTTTTTTAAAAGGGGGGTAAAAATCTATGCAAAAGAGTAATCGAAGTTTATTGTTGGCGCTTATTTTTATGATGCTTTTTGCCGTCATAGTGATAGTGCCTGAAAAGCAGGCCTATGCGGAAACCGATTGGGTCGAGAAAACGCTTAAGGAAAATATATATCCGCAACTGAATAAGGAACTGAAGAAGGATAAGGTTAATATCATATCATGGGACGCTGATCTGGAATATACCGTCAATATCGTTCTGGAGAAGTACCCTGAGCTTAAATCAAAAGTTAATTTTATCAATCTTGGGGTAGCTTCGGAATACGCGACAAAAGCATTTATAGAGATCCTTAATGGAAAATATAACGGATATACGATGATTTTTCCGGCTGATATAAACTATGTCGAGGAAATGAATAAACTGGCAGATCCACTTGATAAGATCGGATATAAAGCTTCGGATTATGCGAATTCCTATGATTTTATCAGACAGATGAGTACAGTAAACGGAAAGCTTCGCTCGGTATGCGTGCAGCTCTGTCCTAACTGTTTCATCTACAATACATCCATAGCAAAGAAGGTCCTGGGAACGGATGATCCCGCCAAGGTGCAGGAGATGATATCGACTCCTGCAAAATTCAACAAAGTGGCAGCTAAGATGAAAGAAAATGGCTACTATATGACTTCGTCGGTAAACAAGTCCTTTATGACGGGTGCCAGCAGGTATTCTTCGTATCCGCTGAACATATATAAAGTAATGTGCGAACTGCTGAATAAATATGATGGCGATAAGTATGATAACGGGGCAGAGATGTGGGCGGATAAATGGTGCTCAGGTGTTACCAACGGAACTGTATTCGGATATTTCGGAACCAACTGGATGGAGAGTGTGTTCAAGGGATACGGCGCAAAGGATGGCGAATATAAAATGTGTGAAGGACCTGTATCATACATGTTCGGCGGCACATTTTTGTATGCTAAGGATACCGGTACACAGGGAGCATATGCTGCAAAGTTCCTT
>ONWK01000342.1 GCA_900321505.1 uncultured Eubacteriales bacterium | reverse complement strand
GAAACCCACAAGAAGATCCTGTGCCATGCCCCAGGGCTGGGACTTGTAGTAGGTGATATTCTTTACCCTGAGACCCACCTCTTCCATGACCTCGCGGCGTACCGTATCCTCCAGAGTCTCCCCGATCTCTGCAAAGCCTGCCACAAGCGCATTATGCGCATAGCCGGTCCGGTACCGGGTGATCATGATCCTGTCACCGTTACGTATTCCTATTATCACCGCCGGATTGATCCTGGGATAGAATTTAGCACCGCACTCCGGACATGTCATGGCGCGCTCCACTGTATCATGTATCATCCGACTGCCGCATTTCCCGCAGTATCTGTTCGTATCATACCAGACTGAAAGATGATATGCCGTAAAGGCCGCGAAAAGACCTTTTGTCGAAGCGGTCTTATATTTACGAAGCTCCCGCACAGAACGGTATTCATATCCCTGCAGCTCCTCCGGTCCATCGTTGATCAGGAAAAAGTCCGTATCGTCCACCGTAAAAAGGTATACCGCATCCTGCAGGATGTCACCGTTCACAGCAGCTTTTTCAGGGAAAATGATCTCCTTTCCGTCATATGCGGAAAGCAGCTTTCCGTCCCGGAAAAGCATGATCACCGAGCCCTCAGACGGCTGCCTGTTCTTATAGCTTATATCCATTCTGGATGGATAAATATCCTGAATCATCTCATCACCCTCTATAACGACCGGAGCATTGAGTCGATCACCTGCAGCCCGGTAAGCGAATACCAGTCTCCGTCCTTTTTATACATGATCACCTTATCCTTGCGGTCCACTTCCCTGTCACCGTCAACCATAATGTAGCTGATCTCCACTACGGCTATCTCTTCCTTCCTCCTGAGGAAAAGATAATACTCATTATCGCCCTCACCGCCCAGATAATCTTCGATATACTTTTCCGAAGGCATGGTATTAACCTTATCTATACTGTAACTCTTTATCTCCTTCCCGTTCATGGGATCGGCGACCTCTGAGGCATGATCCAGAGCCCAGAGCCGAAGCTCATCCTCAGTAGTGATCTCCTTCTTCTTCACGATGTCCGCGTCCACCGAAAGGAGCAGCTTCAGCACATCATCCGGGGTCTGATATACGATAGTCTTCCAGTCCTTGCTGTATGCCGCATCCAGATCTCTCTTCGCCAGATCCTCCGGGGTATCTCCCTTCATAAGCAGGATAAAGATCAGTATTCCCGCTGCAAGCAGCACAATATCCGCAAGAATTACGATCAGCATGATCCGCCGTCCCTTTTCCTGCCTTGTTAAAACCTTATCACTCATTGTCTACCACCTTTTCAATCTGTTGCTTTCACTTTGCCCGGAACTCATGGAGCTTTCCCGACCTCCGGGCTGGCATCCACGGCACCCAAAAGACCCCTTCCGTCCCCTTGTGCCGGGCGGAAAGGGTCTTTTTCACCGCGAAGCTACGACTAATTTTTATTAAATGTACTGCCCATGTAGATATGCTTGATAAATAAGTCTTTTGGTATGGGTTTTGAGAAGTAGAATCCCTGGAGATAATCCACCTTCAGCTTTCTCAGCAGCTCGATCTGGCTTTCCGTCTCCACGCCCTCCACCAGTATTTTCTTATTCATCTCCTGTATCATACGTATGGTATTCTCCAGGATCACCATTCCCAGTTTACTCTTTTCGGCACCCCAGAGAAGGCTTTTATCTATCTTGACAACATCGAGATTCAGGGAGAATACGGCGCTTACATTGGAATAACCGGTACCGTAATCGTCCATGGAGAAGAGGAAGCCTTCCTTCTTCAGGATCTTGATAACCCAGCTCAGAGTGTCATAATCATCCGCCGCTATGGACTCGGTGATCTCAAAATTGATCTTTTTCCTGTCAATGCTATAGCGGTCAACGATCCTGTCGATGCTTTCCACGAAGCCCGGCCGCATGCACTGCAGTACAGAGAGATTGACATTTATGTTATCAATCCCGTATTTCTGCGGAATACCGGTCTTCAGAAAACGACATACCTCATCCAGAACAAATTCGTCTATATCATCTATCAGTCCGCTCTGCTCCGCGATCGGGATGAATTCATCCGGATAAAGATTACCAAGCTCCTTATCATGCATACGGATCAGGGCTTCGGCCCCGTGAAGCTTTCCGTTTATATGGTAGGTCGGCTGGTAATAAACCTCATAACTGCCCTCGGCAAAGCCGCGCGATATGGCAGCCTCAACAGCCTGCCGCCTCATGATAAAGTTCAGATCATCCCCCTTAAGCAGATTCTTTTTGGTCTTTGCGGACACCGGACTCTCTACCATGTAGAAAAGCTCCGCGGTATTGCTTATCTGTTTCGGAACATCCGCAACTATCACCGTTGCGGTCAGCTGAATGCTGTATTCCCTGTAATCCCAGGGTTCTTCAAAACGTTTGGCCACACTCTCGGCCAGCGCGTAAACTTCTTCATCATTTTTCTCGTAGATCGTCATGACGAAGGTGTTCTTTTCGGGAACGTAAATGTAATAGCGCTTAACGATTGACCTGAGATAGCCCGATATGATATCGGCAACAGTATTCTCCTCACCGTTTCCCACCAGTCTGTTCACCAGATCATAATTCTGAATACGGATCATCAGTATGTGCAGCTTCCTGCCGTGTTTCAGGCAGCTTTCTATATCCAGATTCAAAGCCGTCCTGTTATAAAAACCCATACCGATATCAATGCGGTCATCCTCGTTTTCAACAGACATCATTACGCCGGTAAATCCTATGGCTTCGGCCAGTACCTCAACCTTAAAATACTTATTCACAAGCTGTGCAACAACCCCCACAGCCGCCATAATGAAGAAAAATACAAGTGCGGTACGCCTTTTCTTAGAGATAACATTCCATGACCTTGCGACTACTATAAAGGAAAGCACATAATAGAACAGCGCGGCTATGTATATCAGAAACTCTCCCCACTCCCTGTGGAATTCATAATTTTCATCGATCCGCCATATAAAATGTGTCAGCGGATTTGAAAGTGCCATAAGCTCAGTGATAAAGAAGGGAATGGAGATCAGGAACATTTTCCTGTTCGCCAGTCTGGTGGTCATAAAGTTCACATTTGACACATAATAGAAGAACACGGGGCAGAGCGCCGTATGGGTGATAAAATAAAGATATCTGCTGCCCTGCACCGCAAAGTTTGCGATATTATAATCCGAATACGGAGGAGTACAGAAAACTGCAGATATGATGCTTGTAGCGGAATTAAGCATCAGTATACAAAGGAGCACGATAAAAAGACGGTTCTGGAGCTTGTCAGTCCGTTTCTGTATAAATGTATATATGAGGTTTACAATGCATATCAGCAGGGACGATGTGCCCACGCCGAGTGAAAATGAAAAATTAAGCATAGAGTCTTTCACCCCATTACAAGCTGTGATCTACTTACGTTTACGGCTTTCCTTATTTTTATACATCAGCTCATCCGCACGCTCAAATACATCCTGTACCCGGAGATCATAGGCCGGATCAAAGTCAGACATACCCACAGCAAGCATGGGCACTCCGTCATAAAGATCATTATCCAGCGCAGACTGAAACTGCTCCATCAGCATCTGACGGTGTTCATAGTCCTGTCCCCGCAGAATGGCTGCAAACTCATCACCGCCGATGCGGAATACCGGACTGTGCTTGAATATCCCGCAGATGATGCGGCAGGACCTGCAAATGAAATCATCTCCTTCATTATGGCCTTTGGTATCATTTACCGTCTTCAGTCCGTTCACATCACAGACAACTATGGAAAACTCAGGCCGGACATGATTAGTAAGCTGTTCATCCAGATCCATCTCTGCCTGTACATATGCCCTCTTGTTCTTAACTCCCGTCAGCGCATCCCTGTTGGCCATATCCACAGCATTCTGGTAAGCGAGCTCCATCCTCTTTGCGGTATCCACATTTGCAACTGCAATGATGATATGGTCGGAATCGTCAGTGGGACGCACGGCATAAAGGGATACGTACTGCGCCCTGCCATCCAGCATAAGACGATAGTTCAGTACTGTCTTCCCGGAAGAATCCAGACTGTTCAGAAGATTATCCTTCTGCATGGACACGCTCATCATGGGAAGATCTTCATGATAGATATCCTTCTTCATATTGATCTGGGTTTCCGAAAAGAAATCCTTTCCCTTTGCACCGATCTTAAGCTTTGCATACTGATCGCTGGCATTATACTCAACATACTCATCGGTAATGATGTTGACACGGTAGATGACCTCATATCTGTGGGCAAGCGCCATGGCCATATCACTAAAGGTCTGTCCTTCTTCCCTGATGGACTGTTCCCTGCTGTACTGCTCTTCAATGTTAAAAACGCCCATGACGATGTGATGAACGTCATTCCTCGGGTGGACCAGAAGCATGTTCACATGCTGCTGTCTTCCGTCCAGAAACTGTCTGTAACTCAGTGAGAGCGATCCCTTTTTCCTGAGGTTTCCCATCAGGGTGTCCTTCCGCAGCTGTGACAGTATACGATACTTGTCATCAGGGTGGATATACTCCCTGATATCATTTGCGGCATCCCGGAAGAAATCATCTCCCTTTTTTGTCGTGCCCAGCTTTGCATACTCCTCACTGGAACTGTACTGTACGTACTCATCGGTATCCGTATCGATGTAGTAGATAACCTCATAACGGCTGGCCAGAGAACTGGCTATCTCTGAATAGGTCCGGCTTGCCTCCTCATTTTTCAGCTCGCGCCTTCTCTGCTCATCGATATCGCGCACGCCTATTACTATGCTCTTATCCGTTGCCCGGATCGCTTTCAGAAAAAAATATCTGGGAGTGCCGTTCACCCGAAGGCGGTAATTCAGTGTAAAGGCATGTCCGTCCTTCAGTGCATTTATGACATTTTCCTTTTGAAAAGCCTTCATGAAGAATTCCTGATCATCCTTCCACACCTGCTCCCTGGTATTATGAGGCACTGCCGCATAAAAATCATCTCCCCGTGAGACAGGGATCAATTCCTTTTCCGCTCCGATAGGCGAATATTCGATATAGCTGTCATTTTCGGAATCGATCACAAAAAGAGTACTGTAATCATTGGCGAGAGCAAGCGCAAGGTTGACGAAGGAAAGTGATGTATGTGTACTGCTGTTAATATCCTGCATAAAAATGCTCCTCTTCATACAAAATGTATATTCATACCCCCTGGAGCCATGCCCTGTGCTTCCCGGGGTACTCTGATTATACCATGAACCGTTCAAAGAAACAAATATCCCGATCCTGCATCCGGGTACAGCCTCTTTATTCACGACAACTATAATTCTACTCTATGCCGGTATATGTCATTCACTGTCGGTCACATCTTCAAGTCTGAAGGTCATAACCTCCGTACGATCCGGCCTTCCCTCCTTAGCCAGACGGTTGGCCTGCCGCTCGATACAGCGTTCGAAGAAATTCCTTACCTCACGGGCGTTTGCAAAATGCTCCGATTTTGTTTCCACCATTTCCTCAAAGCGCTCCCTCAGTGCATCCTGAGCATCCTCGGACAGCCGGAAATCATGATCCTTACACATATTGACAAAAATCGTATAAAGCTCTTCCGCCGAATAATCCTCAAACTCAATGAACTTACTGAAACGGGATCTTAGTCCGGGGTTGGAATCAAGGAATTCCTCCATCGGCTCCGAGTAACCTGCCACTATCACCACAAAGCGGTCCCTGTCATCCTCCATCCTCTTCAGCAGGGTATCCACTGCTTCCTGACCGTAGTCACCGGTGCTCTTCTGATTGGTCAGGGTGTAGGCCTCGTCGATAAAAAGCACTCCTCCGATGGCGCTGTCTATCACTTCCTGGGTCTTCTGGGCCGTCTGACCCATATAACCCTCTACCAGGCCTGCCCTGTCCACTTCGATCAGCTGTCCCTTACTGACAACTCCCAACGCCTTATATATCTTTGCGAGCAGCCTGGCGACCGTGGTCTTTCCTGTTCCCGGATTCCCGTAAAATGCCATATGAAGTGACATAGG
>ONWK01000050.1 GCA_900321505.1 uncultured Eubacteriales bacterium | reverse complement strand
GAGGTTGCGGAGCTTGCAGGAGTACCTGCTGCCGTTACCAACCGGGCAAGGACCATAGCCCAGCTGTTGGCGGAAGAGGATCTTACGGGAAATATCAGGTATCTTCAGGTCCAGGGAGGTACGGGATCGGAATATACTGCCGAAAGATCTGCTGACGAGCCTGCTGCCGGAACTGCTGAAGAGACCGTAACTCAGGCAAAGAGCAAACGTCTTACAAAAGCCGAGCAGAAGGTTCTCGACCAGATACGCGAAATGGATGTTAACGAAATGACGCCCATCGCTGCGCTGCTGAATCTTCTGCAGCTCAAGGAAACGCTAGGAGATAAAAAATGATCCATGTTTTAGATCAGAAAACCATAGATAAGATCGCAGCCGGAGAGGTGATCGAGCGTCCGGCTTCAATAGTAAAGGAGCTGGTAGAGAATTCCATTGATGCCGGCGCAGACCGCGTGACCGTGGAGATAAAGGACGGCGGTATCTCATTTATCCGTGTTACCGACAACGGCAGCGGCATTCCGGGTGAGGAGGTGCAGAAGGCCTTTATGCGTCACGCCACCTCAAAGCTGAGGGATGCTGCCGATCTTGCGGCCATAGGGACTCTGGGCTTCCGGGGTGAAGCTCTTTCCACCATTTCCGCCGTTACCGAAACTGAAATGATCACAAAACCCAGGGAATCCCTCACAGGCATAAAATATGTGATCAGCGGAGGTACGGAGCTGGAATGCACCGAAATAGGAGCGCCCGACGGAACTACCATCGTAAGCCGCAACATTTTCTTTAATACGCCCGCACGACTGAAATTCCTGAAAAGCCCCATGACAGAGGGCTCCTACATCAGTGACCTGATGTCACATATCGCACTGTCGCACCCGGAGGTGGCTGTAAGACTCATAAACAACGGAAAGACCGTGCTGGATACCACCGGCAACGGGAATCTTAAGGATACCGTCTACACGCTTTACGGAAAGGACATAACCGGAAGCCTGCTCCCTGTAGACTATGAGGAAAGCGGACTTAAGATCAGCGGATTTATCGGAAAGCCCTTTCTTTCAAGAGGAAACCGCAGCTTTGAGAATTATTTCGTAAATTCCAGATATATCAAATCTCCTGTGATAAACAGAGCCATCGAGGAAGCATATAAAACCTATATCATGCAGCACCGTTTTCCCTTCACCGTGCTTTATCTTACTCTGCCAAGGGAGGAATGCGACGTAAATGTCCATCCTACCAAACGGGAGTTCAAGTACCAGAATGAAAAAGCGCTTTTCTCCGTTGTACTTCACGGAATACTCAATGTCCTTAAGGAGAATTCACATATCCCGGATATGAATACGGATTACGGGATCAGGGAGAAGATCTATAAGGGAAATCCCGATCTGATGTCACGCGATAATAAGGCTACGTCTCAGGCAGGATCCGTAAAGAAGACCTATGACTCCGCAGCCGGGAGCACCGTATTTCAGGTATCTGAACCCGGCCGGAGCAGCGGAATCTCGCAGATATCCGAATACGTCAGGAAGGATGACATATCACAGATATCAGCTCCCGGACGGTTCAACGGAAACCCCCGGACATCCGAACACATACAAAATAACAGTTTATCAAAGATATCGGAGTCTGGCCGGACTAACGGCAGCTTCATTTCACACGAACCTGCTCCACGAAAATCAACCGGAGATTCATACAGTATCCTTGAAGCCCTGATGCCCAAGGATTTCAGGGAAAAGCTGCAGCAGAAGGAAGAAATAAGGGAAGCGGAAGAAAAAAAACAGCAGGAGATCACAGAGAAGAAGGAAGCTGAGGAACAGCTGTCCTTCCGTCAGGCACAGCTTACAGATGATAATTATCTTTCGAAGGAAGCTGAACCCGAGGTTACAGTGATCGGTCTTGCCTTTGATACCTACTGGATCACCCAGTATAAGGACACCCTGTATCTTATGGACCAGCATGCGGCTCACGAAAAAGTGAATTATGAACGTTTTCTTGCCGAATTCAAACAGCGGGAGATACACAGCCAGAAGCTTTTTCCGCCTAAGATAATCACCCTGTCCGCTGCCGAAAAGGAAGCAGTAGTCGAGTCCTTCTCGCTCCTTGAGAAATCGGGTTTTGAGATAGAGGATTTCGGCGGGAATGAGATAAAGCTTTCCGCACTGCCTGTTAATCTTCTTGGACTCTCCGGCGAGGATGTCTTTATGGAGCTTGTAGCCTATATTTCCGCCGGTATAGAAGGCGTGACCGAGGATATCTTTGTAAGAAAGCTTGCCACCATGGGCTGCAAGGCTGCAGTAAAGGGAAATCAGCGCATCTCATTCCATGAGGTGCAGGTACTTTTGAAGGAGCTGCTCACCCTTGAGAATCCCTACACCTGTCCCCATGGCAGGCCCACCATAATAAGGATGACCAAAGAAGATCTGGACAGAAAATTCAAGAGAATTACGTAACTGTTCAGCACTCTACCGGCTTATGATATTACAGGAACAAAAATGAACAATACATCTGTGAAAAATAAACTCCCCCTTATCATTCTTACAGGACCCACTGCGGCTGGTAAGACCGGTCTCTCCATCAAGCTTGCCAAAAAGATAGACGGAGAGATCATCTCGGCCGATTCCATGCAGGTATACCGGGGTATGGATATCGGAACAGCCAAGATCAGCCGCGAGGAAATGCAGGGCGTACCTCATCACCTGATAGATATTCTGGATCCCCATGAAAATTTTGATGTGACTGTATTTCAGAAGCTTGCCATGCAGGCAGCGGAAGATATATGCAGCCGGGGGAAGATACCCATCCTCGCAGGCGGCACAGGCTTTTATATCCAGGCCCTTCTTTACGGTATAGATTTTACCGAGGAAGCTGATCCCTCCATAAGGAAAGAGCTTGAAGAGCTTGCGGAAACGGAAGATGGAAGAAGCGAACTGGTAAGCCGGCTGAGGGCTGTGGATCCTAAGGCTTTTGAAACCATCCATCCGAACAACACACGCAAGGTGATACGCGCCCTTGAATTCTATATGATCCATCAACAGCCCATTTCCGGTCATAATGAAAATGAGCGGAAGAAGGAAGCTGTATTTGACAGCCGTTACTACGTACTGACCATGGACAGAGGCAGGCTATATGAACGCATTAACCGGAGGGTAGACCTTATGCTGGAGCAGGGACTGGTGGATGAGGTTAAAGGGCTGCGTGACATGGGGCTTGATGAAAGCTATGTATCCATGCAGGGCATAGGATATAAGGAGATACTGGAGTATCTGGAAGGGAAGACCGATCTTGATACAGCGGTGGAAAAACTGAAGCAGAACACCAGACATTTTGCAAAACGCCAGCTGACATGGTTCAGAAGAGAGAGGGATGTGATCTGGCTGGAGAAGGAAAAGTTTGAGGATGATGAGGCTATCCTGTCCTTCATTGCCGCGAGAGTCAGATATCCCGCCCCTCCGGACATGATAATCTAAAAAACCGGATCATGACCCTCTGCCTGCGGCAAGATTTTTGACTATACGATGTCGGTGTCATCGGATTTTCTGCCAGCAGCTGATCTTACACGGCACATGAGCCATGAGCTGCCATAACAAAAACAATCAGGAGAATCACATGAGCAACAAATGTAAGGAATACTATCTGTCACTTGGAATAGATGAAAAGGTATATGATTACTGTGCAGGTATAGAAGCCGGACTTAAGGACCGTTTTGAAATGATCGATTCCATAGCGGAACAGAATCAGATAAAGGTGCTCCGGGCTATGCAGAAGGCAAAGCTCGCAGAGGCACATTTATACGGAACTACCGGATATGGCTACAACGACAGCGGAAGAACCGCCCTGGAAGAGATATATGCAGAGGTCTTTCATACCGAGGATGCACTGGTAAGACAGCAGATAACCTGCGGAACTCACGCGCTTTCCATAGCGCTTGCAGGAGTCCTTCGTCCCGGAGACGAGATCCTTTCAGTGGCGGGAAAGGTGTATGATACGCTTCAGGGCGTGATAGGCATACGCGAAACCCCCGGATCTTTTGCAGAATTCGGCATCAGCTATCGTGAGGTATTGCTTAAACCGGACGGTTCCTGGGATTTTGAAGGGATAAAGGAAGCCATAAATGATAAAACAAAGGTCATCCATATCCAGCGTTCAAAAGGCTATGATACCCGTCCCTCCCTTTCCGTTGAACAGATAGGCGAGGTGATAAGCTTTGTTAAGAATATCCGCAGCAGTCTTATCACTTTGGTGGATAACTGTTACGGTGAATTCGTGCAGACCATAGAACCGGGAGATGTGGGCGCCGATATGGTGGTGGGTTCCCTGATCAAGAATCCCGGAGGAGGCCTTGCCCCCATAGGCGGATATATCTGCGGTACAAAGGACTGTATACAGCTTGCGGCAGCACGGCTGACAACTCCGGGACTGGAGAAGGAGGTCGGAGCTTCCCTGGGTGTAACACGCCAGTTTGCCCAGGGACTCTTCCTTGCCCCGACTGTAACCGCAGCCGCGCTGAAGGGCGCCATATTTGCCGCAAACTGCTACGAAGGTCTGGGCTTCCGTGCCATTCCCGGCGGAGCGGAGGAGCGCTATGATATCATAGAAGCTGTTGAGCTCGGAACTCCCGAAAGAATAACGGCTTTCTGTGAAGGTATACAGTCCGCGGCCCCTGTGGACAGCTTTGTCACACCCATTCCCTGGGATATGCCCGGCTATGATGCAGAGGTTATAATGGCAGCGGGAGCCTTTGTCTCCGGCGCCTCAATAGAGCTTTCCGCAGACGCTCCCATGAAGGAACCCTATGCGGTTTATTTCCAGGGAGGACTTACCTATCCCCACGCCAAGTTCGGGATCATATCATCCATTCAGAAAATAGTGGAAAAAAAGCTTATAGAATGGTAAAATAAATATTTACAGCTGTCCTGACACTCCCGAAGAGGCGAAAGGAGAGCTTATGAAAAAGAAACAGGAAAATGAAGCAGGCCATCTTCGTATCTCAGACATGGCTGATCAAAGCAAACCCAGGGAAAAGGCAGCGCTGTACGGAATACATGTTCTTTCGGACGCTGAGCTGCTGGCTGTGATCCTGCGGAGCGGAAGTCAGAAGGAAAACGTGGTGGCTCTTTCGGAGCGCCTGCTCAACCTGGATCCGCTGCATCCCGGTCTTATCGGACTGAATTATCTGTCGATACAGGATCTGACCGGGCTTCCGGGCATCGGGGAGGTTAAAGCCGTCCAGCTCAAGGCCGTGGCCGAGCTTTCAAGGCGTATTTCAAAGGAAAAGGCCCGTGAACTCATAAGGTTCAATGAACCGGAATCCGTTGCCGATTTCTTCAGGGAAGATATGCGTTACCTTACAAAGGAACGGGTAACGGCGGCCTTCTTTGATTCCGCAGGCGGCTTTATCCGGGAAACTCTGGTAACAGAGGGAACCGTGAACAGATCCCTGGTCTCACCCAGAGAGATCTTTATCGATGCGCTTAGCTGCGGCGCAGTATATTTCATACTTCTGCATAATCATCCTTCAGGTCTGCCTGAGCCCAGCCGGGATGATGTTCTTATAACCAGAAGACTTTCAGAGCTGGGCGAAATGATGGGAATACCGCTCAGGGATCATATCATCATAGGCGATAATGATTATCTGAGCTTCTTTGAGAGAGGATATCTTAATGAAATTTAACTATAAAAAAGATATTTCCCCCAAATACCTTCTGCTGGGGCTTTCCATAATGTGCATAATCCTGCTGGGTATATCACTTTTTTCGGATTCATTTCTGGAAAAGACCCGGATACTCTTCAGCAAGGTGATCACCCCGCTCCAGGAAGGCGCCAGTTCAGTGGGAGAGTGGACCATGGATCGTTTTCAGGTCTTTGGTGATGTAAAGGCCCTCCGTGAAGAAAATGAAGCACTGCGGGAAAGAAACCGTGAACTCGAGGACAACATAGCCCGAAGCCAGGCTGAGCTTACCGAACTTTCAGGGCTCAGGCAGCTCTATGATCTGGACCAGATGTATCCTGAGTACGAAACCACCGCTGCAAGAGTCTTTTCCGTGGACAGCTCCGGCTGGTTTAATGAGTTCTATATCAATAAAGGCCTGAATGACGGCGTATATGAAGACTGCAATGTATTATACGAGGGCGGTCTTCTTGGCATTGTTATCGAAACCTATGCAGATCATTCCAAGGTACGCGCCATAGTTGACGACCGGGTAAAGGTTACCGCGGAGATAGGCCCCAACAGCGCGCTCTGCACAGTTGAAGGAAGCCTGACAACATATAATGACGGCTATCTTCTTGCCACCGACATTGATAAGGATGTTACCATAAGTATCGGTGATGCAGTCCTTACTTCAAATGTTTCGGACCGTTTTCTTTACGGACTTACCATAGGCTATGTAACGGAGATAACCGAGGATCCGAACAATCTTACCGTCACCGCAAAGCTTAAGCCTGCGGTTAATTTCAGTAATATCCGTGATGTTCTGGTCATTACGGACCGTAAACAGGAAGTGACCTACTGATGAGAAGAATCCTTACACTTACAATTCTGATCCTTCTTTGTTTTGTGCTGCAGACCACGCTGTTTACCTTCCATAATGTGACAGCCGTCGCTCCGAATCTGCTGCTCATACTTACCATGTCCTTCGGTATCATGCGCGGCAGAAAGGAAGGAATGCTCACTGGTTTTTTCTCAGGCCTCCTCTATGATGTTATGTATGGGATGTACCTGGGCCCCTATGCATTTCTTTATATGCTCATCGGATATCTGAACGGTAAATTCCACAAAAAATATCTGATGGAGGATATAAGCCTTCCGGTACTGATCATCGTCCTGGATCAGATAGCCTTTGATCTTGTGATATATATCATCTCGTTCCTCCTCCGGAACAGGACCAATCTGGGCTTCTTCCTGCTGCATCAGATGCTGCCGAGAGCCCTCTACGATATACTTATCACCGTTCTTGTTTACAGGATACTCTTAAAGATCAACCGCAGCTTGCGAAGAAAGGCTCAAAGATAAATGAAGCTTATCAAGGAATTTTTTATATATCTTAAAGAGCTTTTTGTTGAGTATGTGAAAAGCAGGATATTTCCCGTTACCCTGCTTTCCATCGTGCTCAGCATTATTCTTGTGCACAGGCTTTTCTATCTGCAGATCAAACAGGGAGAGACCTATACGGAGGACCTGACCGTCCTCACCGAAAAGACCCTGACCATTCCGTCCATCCGCGGACGTATTCTGGACAGCACCGGCAAGGTCCTGGCATATAACAAGCTGACCTACAACCTGACCTTCGGAAATGATACCCGTCTTGCCGCCCGCGCGGAGGAACTGGGCGTACGGGAAAATGTTCTGAAGAATCAGGTGGTATCCGACACCATAGACATCCTTGCTGCTGAAGGAGATAAGCTCACCATAAGCTTTCCCATAGCTCTGGAAGGCAACAGCTACAGATTTACGAATTCCGAATCCGCCCGTACAGGCTTTCTGCGTGACGTATATGCCGCAAGCTCCTATGATGATCTGACCGATGAGGAAAAGGCCAGTACCGCTGCAGATGTTATAGAGGTGCTCAGGGAACGCTTTGAGCTTTCAGATACATATACACCCGAACGCGAGCTTCAGATAATGGGCTGCAGATATCTGCTCTGGCTGAACCGTTTCCAGCAGTACGTACCCGTTGAGATCGCCCGGGACATTACCGAGCACAGCCGTTCCACCATACTGGAGAACCAGGACAAGCTTTTCGGCATGGATATCCTGGTTGATTCTACGCGTATCTATAATGACGCCAAGTACTTTGCACATATCATCGGTTATGTGGGAAAAGCCTCGGAAGAGGATCTGCTGAGACTCAATTCCGATGAGAATTCCGGCATCACCTATACAACCTCTGATGTGGTAGGCAAGACCGGTGTTGAAATGATCTATGAAAACGAGCTTCACGGATATGACGGAAGTGAGACCATGCAGGTCGATAATCTCGGCCGTGTCATGGAAGTGACCAATGTGGTCAGTGCGAGATCCGGCGGGGATGTATATCTCACCATAGATGCCAATCTTACCAAATACTGCTATGACATGCTTGAAAAGGAAATAGCATCCATACTTATCGCGCATATGATCGATTATGCCTATGCTCCCGATGACAACAAGGATAATGTCATACCGATAACGGATGTATATGCAGCCCTTTTCAACAATAACCAGATAAAACTGGACAGGATGAAGGGTCCGGATGCCACCGCACATGAAGCCGGCATATACCGTATGTTCCTTGACCGTAAGAAGTCCGTCCTTGCCGGCATCAAAAGCCAGCTGGGAGACGGTCCTGCACCGGTAAAGGGACTTTCCGTGGAGTATCAGGATTATATGGAGTATATCTGTGAATTCCTTGCTTCTGACGGAACCTATATGAGATCCAAAATCGAAAGCACGGACCCCACATTTACCTCCTATGTCAGCGGAAATATCAGTCTTCAGAGTTATCTGAGATACCTTATAAGCATTGAAGCGATAGATGTAACGGATATCGAGGAAGCGGACAAATATTATGATTCCGATGAGATCTACAGACTTCTGGCGGATCATATCCTTGAAGAGCTGAATAAGGACAGCACCTTTGATAAAATGGTTCTGAAGGTTATGATCCAGCAGGGAAGCATTTCCGGTCAGGACGTAATAAGTCTTCTCTATGAACAGGGTGTGCTGAATGCGGAGAATGATAAGGATTATTCCGATTACCGTAACGGTCTGATCAATTCCTATACCTTTATGCAGAACAAGATCAGATCCCTGGATATCACCCCCGCAATGCTGGCCCTTAAACCCTGCTCGGGCTCCATAGTCGTTACGGATGTAAGAACGGGAGAGGTCAAAGCCCTGGTAAGCTATCCCAGCTATGATAATAACTATCTCACCAATTATGTGGATGATGAATATTATTCGGCCCTGCTTGCGGATCAGACCACGCCCCTTAATAACAGAGCCTGCACCATGAGGACCGCTCCGGGTTCAACCTACAAAATGATCTCCACCATAGCAGGTGTGCAGGAGGGATCTCTCACCCTTCATGAGGTGATACAGGATAAGGGTATTTTCGAAGAGGTATACACCAAGCCCGCATGCTGGCTTTACAACAAAAACGGCAGCAATCACGGTGAGGTTTCCATCACGAAAGCCATCGACGTATCCTGTAACTATTTCTATTATGTGGTGGGCTACCGCATGGCCTGCAAGTCCGGAACCTATGTGGACTCAGACGGTATAGACGCCCTGGCTAAATATGCCTCCATGTTCGGACTGGACAGTAAGACCGGCCTGGAGCTGGACGAGATATCACCCCATATTTCCGATAACGATGCCGTAACCTCAGCCATCGGACAGGGACGTAATTCCTTTGCTCCGATCCAGCTGTCACGTTACGTTTCGACTCTTGCAAATAATGGTACCTGCTATAATCTGACACTTTTGGACCGTATAGAGGACAATTCCGGAAAGACCATACGAGTGGGAGAGCATTCGGTACATTCCCAGGTAAAGGTTTCCGACGAACTGTGGGACACGGTTCATGAAGGTATGCGACTCGTAGTTACGGACGACCTGGATAATGACAAGATGCTTAACGGCATCAAGGTTGAAGTTGCCGGAAAGACCGGAACGGCACAGGAGAGCGCAAATGATCCGTCCCACGCACTCTTTGTATCCTATGCGCCCTACAGTTCGCCTGAAATTTCAGTCACAACGGTTATCCAATATGGTTATGCATCCGCCAATGCAGCGGAGGTTACCGGTTTTATCTATGCTTATTTATATGATAAGGAGGCACTGACGGATTCCAGCCTCAACGGTCAGGGAACCCTGTCAGACTGATCTATATGCTGAAGCGCTACAGACTTAAGGACTACAATTTCATACTGCTCATCATGGTCCTTGGTCTGATGATCTTCGGTGTTATATGCATCAACCGCGCGGATTCGGACTTCACCATGAAACAGGCGATAGGAGTGGCAGGAGCCTTTGTGATCATCATAGTCTTTTCCCTGCTTGACTATCATATGTTTTTTGAGCTCAAATGGCTGATCTATGTATTTATCCTGGTCATATTGATGGCTGTGCTTTTCTTTGGCGTAAATGTCAATAATGCCACACGCTGGTTCACTATAGCAGGCTTCACCTTTCAGCCCTCCGAGCTGGCAAAGGTGCTGATGATCGTCTTTATGGCGGGACTGCTTTCAAAACTAAAGGACGAGGACCAGATATCAAGGCCCAAGGGACTCCTGCTTTTTGTGGCATCCATAGTACCTCCTGCATTCCTTATCTTTCAGGAGCCGGATCTTTCCACCACCATCTGCACCATTTCCATAATGCTGCTCATGCTTTATCTGGCAGGTCTCAGCTATAAGATCATTTTCATAGCTCTGCTTATCATTATACCGCTTGCCGGTACCTTTATGTGGTATATACAGCAGCCTGATCAGAAGCTGCTGAACGGTTATCAGGTAGATCGTATCCTGACCTTCCTTTTCCCGTCCGAGCATATGGATATGAATTCCCAGCAGGCAAGCTCTGTCATGGCGATCGGGTCCGGGCAGCTGTTCGGAAAGGGACTTACGCCGGATCCGGATGTTGTAACGGTAAGTTCTTCCAGAATGATCTCGGAGCAGCAGACAGACTTTATTTTTTCCGTTGTAGGAGAAGCATTTGGTTTCGTCGGAAGTGTAATTGTTATTGCAATCATTCTGTTCATAGTGTTACAATGTATACGGATTGCGCGCAGGGCAAAGGATGCCGGAGGGATGCTTCTGGCAGGAGGCGCGGCCAGCCTTTTTGCGATCCAGTCTTTTATCAATATCGGGGTAACAACGGCACTGCTTCCCAACACTGGTATACCGCTTCCCTTCATAAGCTACGGACTGAGTTCGCTGCTCAGTTCTGCGATCATGATAGGGATAGTCCTGAATGTGGGAATGCAGCCGGAACGATATTAATAAAGAGGCCTTTCCTTACGGTTCAGGGGTGGTCCGGAGGAAAAGAACAGGTTTCCTTATATCCGAAGCCTGTGGAGAAATCGGGGAAGTTACAAAGGGAGAAGGATTTATGAATGTAGTACTTATCGCACATGACCCTAAGAAGAAGCTGATGCAGAATCTCTGCATCGCGTATCGCGGGATCCTGAGTCATCACACTCTGTACGCTACGGACACCACCGGACGGCTGGTGGAGGAGGCTTCAGGTCTCACCGTACACAAGTTCCTTGCAGGACATCTCGGAGGCGTCCAGCAGATCGGAACCCAGATAGAGGCGAACCAGATGGATCTGGTCATCTTTATGCGTGATCCCATGATACACATGACAGCAACCAATGACTTTGTGAATATCTGCACACTTTGTGATGTTCACAATATTCCTATCGCTACAAATCTCGCCTCAGCTGAGCTGCTTATCAAATCACTCGAAAGAGGAGATCTTGACTGGCGAAATCTGTACAAGCACTGATACTATGGGTAAAGGCATAATATACATTTTATTCATCATACTTCTGGGCGGAGGCCTGATATTCTTTCTGTGCAATAAAAGCGGAGATTATACCTCACAGTTTTCCGGTGACACCTTAAGTGTATCCGATTCCATAGAAGGACTCGGGACATCGCCGCTTCCGGGCTTTGCCACAAAATACGCCGTGATCGGAGTGGATGAGGAGATCCACCCGGCCATGTTTTCCGATAATACCTATGCCGCGATCATGGTTAATAATGATACCGGTGAATGTCTGGTTGCACACAATGCACACAGACGTATTTATCCTGCAAGTATGACAAAACTCATGACCGGTATAGTGGTCTGTGACGCTATAGAAAAGGGTGAGATATCCCTTGACGATGTGATACATATTTCACACAATATCTCCTTCAGGGACAGTGACGCCGTACAAAGCTATCTTGATCCCGGCGATCTGATCACAGTGCGTAATCTTCTGTATGCGCTGATGCTTTCCTCCTATAATGATTACTGCATCTATCTGGCAGAAGCTGTCTGCGGTACGGAGGAGGCCTTCGTGGACAGAATGAACGCGAAGGCAAAGGAGATCGGCGCGACCTGCACACATTTCATGAATCCTCATGGACTTGATGACCTTCAGCATTATACGACTGCCTATGACATGTACCTTATCGTCAATGCAGCATCCGAATATGCTATAATCCAGGATATCGACAGCTATACAACCTATACCTACAGCTATTCGGATTCTTACGGAAATACCTGGGAGGATACCGCCGAGGCAACAAACCAGTTCCTTGTCGGAAATGTAGAGCTTCCTTCAAATATCTCTATCCATACCTGGAAAACAGGTACAACGGGCGGTGCGGGAAGCTGCCTTACAATGAAAGCAACTATCAACGGATCCAGCTATACCATGATGGTGGCTGATTCCATTTCCAAAGCTGATCTGTACGAATGCTACAGCATCATGTTCAATATGGCAGAGTAGGAGATGTCTTCCGTGTCAGGACAGAAGCAGAAAAAAAAGAATAATGTGGTAAGGATGAATAAATCCTTCCGTGTTAACTCGGCATTGATCATATTCGGAGTTATACTCCTTTATGTTCTGGCGAGTATTTTCCTGTCTCTCCGCAAGGAACCCATCACCACCTATAAGGTCAATTCCAGCAATATCAACAACAACATAAACTGCGAAGCCATAGCCCTCCGTGATGAGAAGGAGATAACCAGCGGAAAATCAGGCTATGTATGCTATTATATCCGCGACGGTGAGAGAGTGGCTAAAAATGCGGCTGTATGTACCGTTGATGAAACCGGAAGCCTTTTGCAGTCCATTTCACTTGTACCGGAAGGAACCAGCATCTTCAGTGCATCCGATTATCTTCAGATACGGAGCACCATCGATACCTTTAAGGCCGGTTATTCCGATACAACCTTCTATAATATCTATAATTTCCGGAATACCATAGAGAGCAAGGTTTTGGAAATGTCCAACCAGATCCTCATGAAGGAATACCGCACACAGGGCACATCCGTTCAGTCAACCGTACTTAATATGAATGCACCTGAGAGCGGGATCATCACCTATTATCTTGACGGATTTGAAAAGAAGGTGCCGGAAACCCTTAAGGAAGAGGATTTCGACCAGGCAAAATATGAGAAGAAGATCCTTAAGGCAGGAGATATCGTCGAAGCCGGAAATACCATATATAAGATCATCTCAAATGAGGACTGGACGGTCTGCTGCAGGATAACCATAGATCAGGCCAACAGGCTGCTGAATGAAAACAGACTTCTGTATACGATCAATAATTCCGATATTCAGATGGCATCAAATTATGACCTGATACGTATGGGTGACAGCTATGTACTGACTCTGCCCATGAACCGGTACATGATCGATTATGTGGAGGAAAGATTCCTTAACGTAGAGATCATCCTTGATGATTATGCCGGTCTGAAGGTTCCCAATACCGCCATCCTGGATAAGGAGGTTTATATAGTTCCCAAGGATTATATGACCGCAGGAGGAAATGAATCCACCGTTGATAAGCTGTATATCCGCTCCTTTGATGAAAACGGAGAACCTACCGTAAGCGAAGTAAATCCGGATATATATAAATATGACAGAGAGAACTCCTTATACTATATAGGTCCCGAGAGCCTTCCGGATGACGGGGTACTGATCAAACCCGATTCCACGGATACGCTTGCTGTATCCACGCTTGACCGCGGAAAGCTTAAGGGTGTTTATCTTGCAAATAAGGGTGTTGCGGATTTCACCGAGATATCCATTGTAAAGATCGGTGATGAGTTTACCATCGTTTCCGACAAGGACGGACTCAGGGAATTCGATAATATCGTTATGGACGCAGAAGGAGTCATCGAAAATCAGATCCTTTACTAAGGATCAGAAAAAGAGGCCATAAAATGCAGACAAACATCGTTGCAAATTACAGAGAAGTTGAAAAAAGAGTTTGTGCAGCGGCGGAAAGAGCCGGAAGGGATCCGAAGGAGATAATGCTTATCGCCGTAAGCAAGACCAAGCCGCTCTCGGATATAGAAACTCTTGCAGCAGCGGGAGTTATGGAATTCGGGGAGAATAAACCGCAGGAGCTTAAGGAAAAATACGACACCGTATCAAAACCGGTACATTTCCACCAGATAGGACATCTTCAGACCAATAAGATAAAATATGTCATTGAACGCGCGGTCATGATACATTCCGTGGATTCTCTGCATCTGGCGGAAGCTATAGAAAAAGAAGCTGAAAAACGCGGCGTCACGGCAGATATCCTCATCGAGGTTAACGAAGCGGGAGAGGAGACCAAATTCGGTGTCAGCCGCGAAGAGACCATACAGCTTGTCCGGGATATAAGCCGGCTGCCACACCTCAGGATACACGGGCTTATGACCATTGCCCCCTTCGTAGATGATCCCGAAGAAAATCGTGAAGTCTTTCGCGCAATGAAGCAATTATCACTTGACATAAAATCGGAAAAAATAGATAATGTAGACATGAGCGTCCTCTCCATGGGAATGACAAATGATTTTGAAGTTGCCATAGAAGAAGGTGCTACCATGGTCCGTGTGGGTACTGCCATTTTCGGAGCCAGGGATTATGAAATAACCGTATAACCAAGGTTAGGACAGGAGATTATTAGAGATGGCAAAGGGTAAAAAGAGTTTTCTTGATTATTTTCGTGTAAGTGATGATGAGGACGATTACGATGATGAGACCGATGATCTCTTTGATGAAGAGGACGATGATCTCGACGAGGGTTTCTCCTTCCGTCGTAAGAAAAAAGAACCTGTAGCAGAACCTCCTGAAGAGCCGGCTCCGCGTCCTCAGTACAGCAGGCCAGCTCCTGCACCGCGTTCCACCTCTTCATATCAGGCTGCTTCAACTTCTTCCTATACACCGCCTGCAAGAACCACTCAGTCAGGAAATACTTCAGGCAGAAAACGTGTAACCCGTCAAACTGAGGATCCGGGCAAGCTGGTATCCTTCGATAGTCAAAGGAGAAGAAATTTGAATCCGGCCAGTGAAGTATATGTAATCAAGCCTCAGGAGTTCGACGATGCACAGACCGTTACCGATCTTCTTAAGAGCGGTAAGACCATCGTTATCAATATGGAAGGTGTGGAGATCGATCCCGCGCAGCGGATCATCGATTTTATTGGCGGCGCATGCTACGGTCTTGGGGGAGATCTCAGAGCGATATCCGCCAGCATATTCATTGCTGCACCCAATAATATTGAGGTTTCAGGAGATCTCAGGGATGAGATCTTAAATGATTCTACACTTTCTCCCCAGCTTGGTAAGTTCTAAACCTTTTTGTTAGATGAGCAATTATTGGGGTATGATGGAGGAGAAGGATGCTTACACCCGTTGATATACAACAGAAAAAGTTTAAAACAGGTCTCGGCTACAACAAAGAAGACGTAAATCAGTTTTTTCATGAGGTATCCATAAGCTACGAAGAGCTGTATCGTTCAAATGCAGAGCTTAAGGAGAGAGTCATCACCATGGAAGACTCTCTGCAGCATTATAAATCTACTGAAGACAGCCTGAAAAAATCTCTGATGCTTGCCGAGAAGAACTCCGAAGAATCTAAATCCAATGCGGCACGTGAAGCCCGTAATATAGAAGCTGAGGCCCGCAGCCGTGCTAATGAGATCGTTAAGGATGCTCATGAGCAGCTTGCGGAAATGGAAACACATATGAAGGAATTGGAGATCCGCTATGCAGAATATAAGCAGCGGTTTACCGATACCATCAAGATGCATCTTGCATATCTGGATTCCACTGATTTTGATCCTTCCGCAAAGATCACTGACCGCCGCAGATCTGCCGAGGATTCCGGATTACGTTCATCCGGCGGCGGTATGGACACCGGCGGAGGTCTGGGAGGAGGCGGCGGTGTCGGAGCATCCCGTGAAGACCGTCGCAGCAGTGCTTCAAATGTATATGGTTCAGTCCTCGGCGGAGAAGGCATTGATCCGTTTGCAGGTATGTAGATTTTGTTCCGGTATAAAATGATTGGAACAAAGAGTAAATCTGATCCGGGAAAGAGCATCCTTGCAGGATGCTCTTTGTCTGTACATAGATGTTGTT
>ONWK01000341.1 GCA_900321505.1 uncultured Eubacteriales bacterium | reverse complement strand
CCGGGAAAACTCAAGCATCCTTCCATACCGCCCTGCTCTCCCGAGGATGCTACAATACGCGGATTGACCATTTCGATGGGGCCGTCGCCGATATCGATCACCACCACGCGGCGAAGCACGCCAACCTGCGGCGCAGCAAGTCCCACTCCCGCAGCATCATACATGGTCTCAAACATGTCATCGATCAGTTCGCTGATACGCGGTGTCATCTCCTTAACCGGCTTGCATACCTTACGCAGGATATCATCTCCGTCCACTCTGATGTTTCGAATTGCCATTCTTTTTCTCCTTCTATAATTTACCTGAACTTCATCGGTTTCTGATCTGTTCGTCCTCATAACCCGTTCTTCGGATTCTTACTGCCCCTGATACCACTCCTCTGCGTCCTTCCTGAGCTTGTCAAAGGCCTCCTTGTTTATGTAAATCATGTGTCCTGAAGGATAGTAGGTAAAATGAATATTATCCTTATAATCATCCAGAAGGAAGACATGATTGTAGGTCCATTCCGCAGAATAAAAGGGAGTGGCTCCGTCATAATACCCGCAGAGAACCCATACCTTCAGGAAAGGATTCTTGGAAATACACTCATAGAGGATATCCTCCTGTGCAATCAATCCGTCATCATCCGCAAAGGGCCAGGAGTCATCTATATCATCGGCCGTCGGCCGATAGGGAACGTCCGTCTGGAAGCCCAGCTCGGTAGTGATATATGCCATAAATGTATTGCCGAAGGCCAGATTAACTGATGCATCCGAAGGATCCGCCTCTCCGCTATCGATCGACCCGCCGGTAGCCGGACCGGTGATCCTTCCGTCATATCTTCCTACCACCAGTTTCTCGTCCTTCAGAAGTTCCGTAAGAAAATCATCCAGTCCGATCCGCAGATTATTGCTGAGCACAAATTCTTTGGATACGCCGAGATAAGCAGAAATCTTCCCGGCCAGTTCTTCCTTCTCGCTGTCAGATATACTCTTTCCCGCAAAGAGAGCCGGGACAAGCTCCTTCTCGGCGAACTGGCGGACCATTTGAATGTATTCCTCAAGGGACATGGCCTGATACTCCGCAGATACTTTTTTGTGATACCAGGCATCCGCAGCATAGGTCGGGATTCCGGTCGCATACGGCAGCTCATTGTAATTGTACTCAATAAGCGCCTTGAAATCATTCACTGAGGAGATAAGCATAAGACCATTCAGATTCATGGAGAAATTGTCCGCAAGATATTTGCAGAGACCGACAGCCCGTGTCGTTCCGTAGGACTCTCCGGCAATGTATTTCGGAGATTCCCATCTGTTATGGCGGTTCACATACAGACGGATAAATTCCGCTATGGACGCAATATCATTGTCATAACCGTAGAAGTCCGCATTTGTTCCGGTCAGGGCACGGGAATACCCTGTGCCTACAGGATCGACAAAGACAAGATCCGTCATATCCAGAACAGAATTTTCATTATCCACGATCCCGTCAGGCATGGATATGGTTTTTCCTTCATCATCCAATGCCACACGGCGCGGACCGAGACATCCCATATGGATGTATTCGCTGCAGGAGCCGGGGCCGCCGTTAAAAGCAAAGGTAATGGGACGGCTCGCATCTCCGCCGTCTACGGTATAAGCAGTAAAGAATAACTCATAATAGTTACCGTCGTACTGGAGAACCATTGTTCCTGTATCGGCCGTGTAGGAAACAGGGTTTCCTTTGATGACAGCCGTATGCTGCGTAGTCACAATATTATCCGAAACATCCGGAGCCTCTGCAGGCGCATTGCCGGCATCTGAAGTCTGCGGATCCGAAGGAACAGCAGCCAAATTGCGCGGGACCGAATTACCTGCAGGACCTGCCTGCTGGTTCGAAGCTGCCGCCGGCGAAGATGCAGGAGTTTCCGTTGTTCTTACATTCTCTGTGTTGTTTGCCTCTGCGGCCGTGTTTTCCTTCTTCGGATCGGATTTCTTATTGGAATACACAACCAATGATATAACAGTAATCAAAGTGAACAATAAAATGACGACAAAAACGGGTACCAGTTTCTTCACCTTCAATGTTCTCCTTTCCGTCTACTCATACAGCAGGTCACTTGACACTAATATATCAGTTACCGTTCACTTTGTACAGCGTAAAGCTGTCCGACTCCGGCATCATAAAATATGCATCGGCGAAAGGTCATAGTAGATCTCTACCCCATCCTCCTGCAGGAATTCCATCTCCTTCTGCAGCAGCTCCGGAATACGGGAAAGCTGTTCTTCATCCTTTGCCCTGACATATACCGCACGCCGGTAGATGTTGCTGAGCTTATAAATGGCAGCGCGGGCAGGACCTGTAACCATCATGATCTCACCCTTTTTCTTCTCACGCTCCGCTTCATCCCGCAGAAGCTGCGCTATCCTGTCAGCCCAGCGTATCAGCACCGATTCGTCAGCACAGGTCAGCAGTATCCCCAACATTTCCGTCACCGGCGGGTAGTTCAGGAGCTTCCTGTAGGTGATCTCAAAATCATAGAAGGTATCATAATTCTGCTTTGCAGCAGTCTCGATCACATAATGATCCGGCTTGTAGGTCTGTATAACCACTCTGCCTGCCAGATCTCCCCGTCCGGCACGGCCAGCAGCCTGGGTAAGCAGATCAAACGTTCTCTCTCCGGACCTGAAATCTCCGGCAAAAAGTCCCATATCCGCCAGCAGGATCCCCACAACGGTAACCTTTGGGAAATCATGTCCCTTAACGATCATCTGCGTCCCCACCAGGCAGTCCGCTCTGCCCTCCTGAAATGCACTGAGTATCTCTCCATGAGCGCCCTTTCTCTGGGTGGTGTCGCGATCCATACGAAGTGTTGTTATTTCGGGGAAGAGCTTACGGACCTCCTCCTCCACCTTTTCCGTACCGATACCGTAACCGCCGATCAGCTTCGAATGACAGGAGGGACATTCCGTACCCATTTTCTGTGTATGTCCGCAGTAATGGCACACCAGAGTATCCTTACCGTGCAGGGAAAGCGACACATCGCAGTGCGGACAGCGGATGGCTTCGCCGCAGCTCCGACAGGACACAAAGCTGCTCATCCCTCTGCGGTTCAGAAAGAGCATGACCTGCTCCTTCTTCTCAAAGGCTTCCTTCATGGCGCTGTATAGGGATCTTGATAAAATGCTCCGGTTTCCTTCACGGAGCTCCTGCCGCATATCAACGATCTCCACCTTCGGAAGAGCCTGTCCCTGCGCCCTTTCTCTGAGGGTAAGAAGACGGTATCTGTCATTCTCCGCAGCATTAAATGAATCCACTGAGGGAGTTGCGGATCCCAGTACCACTGACGCCCCCTCCATTCCGGCTCTTTCCACAGCCACGTCACGTGCATGATACCGCGGTGCCGTATCGCTCTTGTAAGCCCCGTCATGCTCCTCATCGATGATGATAAGTCCCACATGGGGAAGGGGGGCAAAAAGCGCGGATCTCGGCCCGATAACTATGTCAGCGCCGCCCTCGGCAGCCTGCTCATATTCCCTGTATTTCTCGCCGCGGCTTAATCCGGAATGCAATATAGCCACCCGATCCTGAAAAACCGCACGGAAACGTGCCACCGTCTGGTAGGTCAGAGCGATCTCCGGGACCAGAACTATCACCTGTTTTCCGTCCTCGATGACCTTCTTTGCCATCTGAAGATAGACCTCCGTCTTTCCGCTTCCTGTCACTCCGTACAGCAGATAGGTCCTTCTCTCGCCTGCCTCATAATCCCTGACGAATACATTTACAGCTTCACGCTGTTCATCATTCAGCTGCTCCACAGGAAGAAATTCCGGTTCGAAACGGCGGATATCCACCTTGCCCTTCACGGTGCGCACCTTTGATTTTACAGGCGTCACCGCATTGATGGCCTGTACCATGGTGCTTCCGTATTTTCTCCTCATCCAGGATGCCAGCGCGATCATGCGGCTTTCCAGCAGCAGATCCCCGGAAGCAACCCCGCATATATCCTTTATCTTGTCCTCGTCATAACCGGTATGGTCCGTGATCTGGATCACGTAACCCTTGCGCGGACGCTTCCCGTTGCCGAAGGGGATGGAAACAACGCTTCCAACGGTCACATCCCCCTCAAGCTCCTTAGGAATACGATAAGAGAAGGTCCTGTCAACCGCTTTATGTGATATATCTACAATAACGTCAGCGTACATACGAACCTCCTTCCTCTCTCCATCATGAGAGGGGACAGCTCTCCGTGCATCTTACTCAGCACAGAGCTCCGTCCCCTCTATCTCTTAACAGATTGCTTTATCAGTCCTCGTCCCCGACGATCTTAACCTTTCCCTGATACAGCTCATCAACTGCTATGGACAAAGGCTTTCTTCCCTCTGCGTTAGGAACAAGAGGCTTGTCTACACCGGCCACCAGCTGGCGTGCACGCTTTGCAGTCGCAAGCACGATGGAATACCGGCTCTGAACCACCGGCTGCTCACCGGGTTCAACATCCTCATTAACTACTGCCATCAGATCCGAATATGACGGATGGATCATTTTATCTGCCTCCTTCTATTCCCGGGAAAAGCTTTCCTGCAGGGCTTCGATCAGTGCCCCGTTCTTCTCCCGCTTACATTTCTCGGATAGTATAACCGAATTCACTGTATCAATGCAAGTGTTTAAATCATCATTTACAACAATATAGTCATAATTGCCTATAAATGATGCCTCTTCGGCTGCTCTCTTCAGCCTCTTTGCCACCTGCTCCTCTGTCTCGGAGCCTCGCCCCGTAAGGCGTTCCTTAAGGGTCTCCACATCCTTGGTAGTGATGAATATCAGACGCGAATCCGGATACTGGTTCTTCACGATGGCTGCGCCCTGAACCTCGATCTCCAGGATAACATCCCTGCCAGCCGCTATCTCCTGCTCCACGAATTTTCTCGGTGTCCCATAATAATTATCAACATACTGGGCCCACTCGATGAAACCGTTATAGTCGATCAGGGTTCTGAATTCATCCTGCGTCTTGAAATAATAATCCTTCCCATCCACTTCACCCGGTCTGGGTGCACGAGTGGTAGCTGAAATGGACAGGCTGTAGCCGTACTTCTCAACAAGTCCCTTAACAACAGTGCCCTTGCCTGCTCCGGAAAAACCGGAAATAACGATCAACTGTCCTTTGCTGCTCATATTATCCCACCTTTCTGTCTATGTCTCCCCTCCGGGGGTCATCCTCGGGACGGTTATACCGTCCCCGTGGGTGATCATCCTACTCCAGATTCTGTATCTGCTCCCTGATCTTTTCGATCAGCGTCTTAAGCTCTATCCCTATATCCGTGATCTCATTGGAACCCGCCTTGGAAAGTGTTGTATTGGCCTCACGGTTCATTTCCTGAACTATGAAATCCAGCTTTCTTCCCACAGCTCCACCGGTGGTCAGGATATCCCTGGTCTGATCTATATGGCTCCTGAGGCGTACCATTTCCTCATCCACACAGATCTTATCCGCGAAAATGGTAACCTCGGCAGCTATCCTGCCCTCCTCGATATCACCTCTCTCAAGGAATTCCTTAACCTTATCGGTCAGCTTCTTCCTGTATGCTTCGAGTATCTCCGGTGACTTCTTCTCTACCTCCGCCACAAGAGCGCCCATGTCATCAACCTTCTCGAGCAGATCCTTCCTCAGGTTCTCACCCTCAAGGGCTCTTGCCTCGGTGAAATGCTCACACGCCTCTCTCAGCACCTTCTCCAGTGCCTGAAAAAGACTGTCATCATCTTCATTTACGCTTTCCTCCAGAGAAAATACCTCCGGGAAACGCCCGAGTATGGCAGGGGTGAGTGCCCTGTCCGGAGCACCCATCACATCCGGAAATTCCTCCTGCATATCACGGAAGAACTTCATATACTCCCTTGCGACCTCACGGTTATATTTTACCGCAACGTCCGAATCCTTAAAGCTCTGATAGGTGATAAACACATCCACCTTACCCCTCTGGATGTATTCCTTAAGGATGTTCCTGATACCCGCCTCATATTTATTAAAACGGCGGGGCATCTTGATCGTAAAATCCGCATATCTGTGATTGACGGATTTCATCTCGACTACAAGCTTCTTTTCTTCATCTGTCATTTCCGCACGGCCGAAACCGGTCATACTTAAGATCATAATTCCTCCAACATTATAGTTTTTTTATATCATGTCCTATCCGATCCCACTCAGATAGACAAATGCTGTAACTATTCAGCATTATACTCCATTCACCCCTGATTTTCAACCTCGGCAACACGGCTCCTGTCGGGCGCTGCCACCATGGAATAGTTGGTATGATAGATAACGAATCCGGGGGGCTGACCGGGAGATTTCCTGAGATTACGCTTTTCAGTATAATCGATCTCCACCTTCGGCGCATCCTTACCCGAAGAGTAAAATGCCGCGAGTCCCGCTGCTATCTCATATATATGATCCGGCAGCTCTTCGTGCCCTTCGCGTTTGACTATCACATGTGAGCCGGGTCTCTGCTTGGCGTGGAACCACATGTCCGAGCCGGATGCAAAGACAAAGGACAGATAATCATTCTGGATATTATTCTTTCCGACATAGATATGATATCCGTCTTCAGTTACAAAATGCAGCGGCCGGGCAGTCGCCTCCTTCTTCTTTCCCTTTCCTGTGGAACGTCTTATGAACCCGCTGTCCTGAAGCTCGCGCCTCAGCTCAGCCAGATCCTGCTCCGTCTCAGCAAGATTAAGGGACAGCGACACGCTCTGCAGATACTGCAGCTGCTGCCTCGTACCCTCCAGCTGCTCCGTCAGAGCCGCATGGGTACGTTTCTTCTTGTTGTATTTTTCAAAATACTTTTTACTGTTTTCCGCCGCTGTGAGGGTCGGATCAAGGGGTATCTCTATCTCATTGCCGTCATAGTAATTGGTACACCTGAGTGACCTGGCGCCCGGTTCAAGCCCGTAGCCATAGGTATTCAGCAGCTCTCCGTATATCCTGTAGGTCTCACGGTCCTCCGTATCCCGGAACTGTTCGGTCTGCAGATCCAACTTCCGGGTGGTACGTTCCAGCGCCGTCTTAACGATCTGTCTCAGATCCGAAGACTTCTGCCTGATCACCGCCGCGCTGCTCCTCAGATCATAGAAGCTCTCTATAACTTCGGAAATGGAATCCACACTCCGGAGCTTAAGGTCGCTGTACATTTTCAGGGTAAATGCACTGAATTCCTTCGGCGTATCCCCGTCTTCAACAATACAGGGGCTGTAATTCCCGGCACGGACGGCATCCATCAGATGTATAAAACAATCCGCAAGCCGTTCCTTATCCGCTGATGTCAGTGCTGAAACATGGCAGTCCCCCTCCACGCCGCTCCTTACCGCCAGCTCCTCGCCGGTGACACGGCTGAAGCCTGTATAGAGCGTGGGGATCTGCTTTGCCACAGCGCCGTTCAAAGTATCCAGCGCCTGCAGGAAGCCCTCCCTTGTTTCCGTCAACGGATTTTTCCTGTCCTGGGCAGGAGGAGCTTCGTACATTCCACCCGGAAGCACGGTACGCACGCTGCTCACATCCGGTGTGACATGTCTGATGCTGTCCAGTATCCTGCCTTCCTTATCCGTGAAAATGATATTACTGTATCGTCCCATCATTTCCACGATCAGCTTCTTCTCGGAAGGATCACCCATTTCATCAAGGTGCTCAAAGGTAAATACCAGCACGCGCTCGAAATCCGGCTGTTCCACCGATACCAGCTTACCGCTTCCTATATGCTTTCTGAGCAGCATCAGAAAAGCCGGAGCCGTCATAGGAGAAGGCTTCGTTTTCTCCGTGATCAGCACCCGGGGCAGCCCGGCATCAGCGGATAAAAGAAGCCTTACCGTATCCTTTTCCTTTTTAATTGTGATATGCAGCTCATCCCGCAGGGGCTGCTGAATCTTTACCACTCTTCCGCCAACAGCGCGGCTGCTAAGCTCTGCCGCAACCGCGCTGATGGTAATACCGTTTAATGCCATTTGATCACCTTTTCCGGTCTGACCCTGCAGATAACCGGTGTTTAAATCTGGTTATACAGTTCCTCATAGATCTTTGCCGAATTATCCCAGCTGTAATTCTGTTCCATCGCTCTCTTCTGCATCGCGTACCATGCATCCTTATCATCGAAGAATACCTTCTTCGAATAATTGATGGTACTGAGCAGATCTCTGGGATCATAGTTGCCGAAGGAGAATCCGGTACCTGTTCCTTCGTACTCATTATAGGGCTGAACAGTATCCTTAAGTCCGCCGGTCTCACGCACGATGGGAAGCGCTCCGTAGCGGAGAGCCATCAGCTGAGTCAGACCGCAGGGCTCAAACCTTGACGGTACAAGGATCGAATCGCAGGCCGCATAAATCTGGTGTGACAGCTCATCACTGAAATAGATATTTGCGGAAACCTTTGCGGGATGGATGCCCTGATAGTATCTGAACATATCCTCATAACGGCGGTCGCCGGTACCCAGTACAACGAACTGGGTTCCGTCCGTCATGATATCATTCATCGCACGGTCAACCAGATCAAGGCCCTTCTGGTCGGTAAGACGGGATACCAGGCCGATCATATATGCATTCGGATCCTCGGGAAGATGAAGCCGCTTCTGGAGAGCTATCTTGTTCTTCACCTTCTCCTTCTTATAATTCTTTATATTATACTTATGAGCTATCTGAGTGTCGGTAGCCGGATTATATACCTGATAATCTATACCGTTGATGATGCCCCACAGCGACTGCCAGCGAGCGCGCAGCAGGCCGTCAAGCCCCTCGCCGAAATACGGTGTCTGGATCTCCTGGGCATAGGTATTGGAAACCGTAGTGATCTTATCCGCATATACAAGACCACCCTTAAGCATGCTGGCATCCTTGTTCAGTTCCAGCTTGTCCGGCGTGAACACATAACCCGGAAGACCTGAAAAGTCCTGGATGGTCTCGATATCCCAGTTACCCTGGAACTGCAGATTATGAATGGTCATGATCGACTTCATTCCGCTGTAGAATGGGTTATTCGCGAAAAGCGTTCTGAGATATACCGGAACAAGACCTGCCTGCCAGTCATGGCAATGGATGATATCCGGCTGGAAATCTATACTGGGCAGGATGGACAGCGCAGCCTTGGAGAAGAAGCAGAACTTCTCGATATCCCACTTTGTGTCTCCGTAGATATTGAACCCGTTGAAATAATACTCATTATCGATGAAATATACCGGAACGCCTTCATATTCCAGATACATGATACCTACATACTGCTGCTTCCAGCCGATATCCATATGGAAATGAGTAATGTATTTCATGTTGTTCTTATACTTATCCGGAAGGCACATATACTTCGGGATAATGATCCGGACATCATATTCATCCCTGTTAAACTTTTTCGGAAGTGTTCCCACAACGTCCGCAAGACCTCCCGTCTTGATAAAAGGAACACACTCTGACGCAATGTAAGCTACCTTTTTCATATTACTCTTCTCCTTACAAGATATATTTGCTGCAGCCACCCCCGCTGCGTAGGATCCGTAAAAATGTACTGTTTCTATTGTACCAAACCATAGCCGAAAACACTATATTTTTTTATCGTAACTGTTCAGCTCCTGCGACTTCTGATGACATACCCGGGAACCGTATCTCCAGATACTTCCGTATCAGCTCCGCACAGCCTCTTATACCCATCTTAGATGTATCCAGGGAGAGGTCATAGCCTGATGCATCCTGCCAGTCGCCGCCGGTATAAATGTGATAATAGCTTGCCTTACTCTCATCCTTGCTGCGGATATAGTTCTCAAGCTCCGGCTCCGGCATATTGTGAATGGAGGACGCCCTGCGCACCCGGAAATCCATGGGTGCATGAACAAATACGCTTATGGTATCCTCCCTGTCCTTCAGAATATAATTTGCGCAGCGTCCCACTATGACACAGCTTTCCTTCTCCGCAAGGCCGCGGATGATATCTGACTGGTATGCAAAGAGATTACGCATGAGAAGCTGCTCATCCTCTTCGGCAAAGGCATCATCCGACTGTTCCTCATAGGTCTTCTTGGCTATGTCAAAGAGCGCCGTGTCCTTAATCCTGGCATCATGAGCAACCTCACTGTCAGTCATTGCCTTATCGTCCGACACAAGCCGGAACATTTCACTGTCATAGCAGTTGATGCCAAGCTCTTCTGCCAGACGTTTGCCGACCTTCAGCCCTCCGGAACAGTACTGTCTCGCCAATGTGATAACTATCTTTCGTTCCATACTCTACCCCCTGTCAATATCATACCCTGCCCTTTACTTACCGTGCATATCAGTCGCGCCATGTGCCGCCGCAAAGCTCCACGCATCTTTTTGCAAGCACATCCAGGGCATCCACATAGAATGCATCCTTCAGGCTGTAGTTAACGGCAAATACCGAAAGCTCGGTACATCCCAGGATCACAGCCTCACAGCCTGCCTGCTTCATATATTCAACAACCGGCGCGAAATGCTCCATCTCTCCTCTGGCGCCCTTCTTTACCTCATCGTAAATGAGCGACATCAGGAGCTTCTGGTTCTTCTCATCCGGTACCACGGGCTTTACTCCGCGGTCTGACAGCGCCCTGTGATAAAGACCCGCCTTCAGTGTCCCGTCGGTAGCGAGTATTCCAACCGTGGAGATGCCTCTTTCGGATACCGTTCCGGCGGTTTCCCCGATCATATCGATAAATGTGATATCCGGAAATTCCCGGAATACGTCTCCGAAATAATGACAGGTGTTGCATGGTACCGCCAGATATTCACATCCCAGGGATATCATTTTTTCGGTGTCCGCTCTCAGCATCTCACGCATCCTCTCCTCTTCTCCCCTGAGGATGCATGTGGTCCTGTCAGGCAGCCCCGCATGCGAATATATCCATATATCCAGATGGTCCTGATCCTTTTCGGCTATCGTATGTCCGGTGATCCTGTCATAAAGGACGCCTGTCGCTTCAGGTCCCATACCGCCCAGGATGCCCAGCTTTTTCCGTTCCTCCGCATCCTTTTTTTCATCCATGCGAAAGCACCTCCGTTCGGGACTTAAAAAGTCCAAAAATCCATTTATAATCATAACATAAACCGCAGGTTTTTTGTATCCTTTTCTTTGCATTTTCTCTTTCCGTAAATGCTTTATGGGTGTATACTGATACAGGATGTCATATCGATGTCCGCACCGCAGATTATAATCTCTTTCAGACTGAGAGGTAGACCAGATGGAATTTAAGGAACAAAACTTCATCCCCGTTATATTCGGCGGAGATATCAATACCTACAGCGTGGCGCGCGCCTTATATGAGGCATACCGTGTCCGCTCCTATACCTTCGGGAAATTTCCCACCGGACCCAGCTACAATTCGAAGATAATCACCTATACCGCAAATGAGGCCATCGATACCGAGGACGTATTTCTTAAGACTCTGACCGATTTTGCAAATAAGCATAAAAAGAAAAAAATTCTTGCCATAGGCTGCGGCGACTCATATGTTGCCCTGCTTTCGAAGCTGAAAAACCGCCTTCCGGAAAATGTGATCGCGCCCTACAGTAATTATGAGCTTCTGAACCGTCTTCAGCAGAAGGAGCATTTCTATGAGCTCTGCGAGCAGCACGGTCTGGACTATCCCGCTACAGTGATCGTAAAACCGGGCTCCGACGGAAAGGTTGAGCTTCCCTTCAAGTATCCCGTGATACTGAAGCCCTCCGATCCCATAGCCTACTGGGAGCATCCCTTTGCCACCCAGGAAAAGGTCTACACCTGCAAGAATAAGACCCAGCTCGAAGAAACCATAAAAAAGATCTACGAGGCCGGCTATCCGGATGACCTCATCATCCAGGATATGATCCCCGGGAATGATGAGTACATGCGCGTGCTCACCTGTTATTCCAACAAACGCGGACATGTAAAGATGATGTGCCTGGGCCACGTTCTGCTGGAGGAACACACTCCCCACGGCAAGGGTAATCATGCCGTGATCATAACAGAGAAAAATGAACAGCTTATGGAAAAGGTGAAGGCCCTGCTGCACAGCATGCACTATGTGGGCTTCTCCAACTTCGATATCAAATACGACCGCCGGGACGGCAAATATAAGTTCTTTGAGATCAACACCCGTCAGGGAAGATCCAACTACTATGTCACCGCCTCCGGTATCAATCTGATGAAATTCCCGGTTGAGGAATACATCCTTGACCAGCCTCTGGAATTCACAACGCCGAAGAAGGAAGCCCTGTGGCTGGTTGTTCCCAAGGGCGTGGCTAAGAAGTATATCTACGAAGAGGAAAATGTATCAAAGCTGAGGAAGCTTCTGAAGGAAAAGAAATATGTGAATCCCGTATTCATGAAGGGCGACAACAAGCCCATGAGAATGGCAAGGATGTGGAAAAACCATCTGAGCCACTATAAAAAATTCAAGACCTATTACAGCTAAACCGTCATCCTGAGGGAACAGCAGCCCGAAGGATCCCATCAATGAGTCGGTAAAAGAAAGGACTCCCCATGTACTACACTCTTGCTTCATACAGTCAGCTGCTCCGGGATAAAGGCCTTCTGGTCATGGAACAGCTTTTCACATCCGGAGAAACAGAGATAACCGGACTCACCTTTAACTCCAGGGAGGTGACCCCCGGCACACTTTTCATATGTAAGGGTGCGGCCTTTAAGCCGGAATATCTTGCCGATGCCGCTTCCCGCGGAGCCGCAGCCTATGTAAGCCACGAGCTCTATCCGGAGATCGATCTCCCGGTTCTTCTGGTTTCCGATATCAGGAAGGCCATGCCTTATCTGGCCTCAGCATTTTTCGAGGCACCGGAGAAGCATTTCCGCCTCACGGGACTTACAGGGACCAAGGGGAAATCAACCACCGCCTATTACATCAAAGCGATACTGGATGACTATCTAGCGGCAAAGCCTGATGAATGCACTGCATTTATGGGTAATGACCGGCCTGAAAGGATACCTGCCGAAACAGGCGTCATTTCATCCATCGATACATACGACGGAAAACAGCTTTACGAATCCCATATCACCACTCCGGAATCCGTTGAGCTCTTCTCTCATTTCAGAAATGCCGCCGATGCCGGCCTGCCATATGTAACCATGGAGGTTTCCTCTCAGGCGCTGAAATATGACCGTGTCGGTGAGATACGCTTTGATGTCGGAGTTTTCATGAACATTTCCGAGGACCATATAAGCCCTCAGGAGCACTACTCCTTTGCGGACTATTTCACATCAAAGCTTGCCATCTTCAGACAGACTGATACGGCCGTGATCTGTACTGATTCCGCCTGTTTCGATCAGATCGCCCAGGCGGCGAAGGAAGCAAAAAACATTGTAACCTTCGGAACAAAGGAGGGAAGCGACATACTCGGCTGCGACATCCGTAAGGAAGCACACGAGATAAGGTTCAGAGCGCGCTGCGACCGTTTTGATGAAGAGTTTGCCATCACCATGCCCGGTCTTTTCAACGTCGAAAATGCACTGGCAGCCATCGCTGTATGCTATGTATATGACATTCCTGTTGAATACATCCGATCCGGACTGTACAGAGCCCGCAGCAAAGGACGTATGGAATGCTATACTTCATCTGACGGAAGGATAGTTGCCATAGTTGACTATGCGCACAACAGGCTTTCCTTCGAAAAGCTCTTCGCATCTACAAAGGAGGAATATCCCGGCTATGATATCTTTACCGTCTTCGGCTGTCCCGGAAAGAAGGCCCTGCTGAGGAGAAAGGATCTGGGCACCATAGCCGGACAGGAAAGCAGGAAGGTCTACCTCACCGCCGAGGATCCGGGCGAAGAACCCGTAGATGTGATCTCAAAGGACATTGCACAGTATGTAGCCTGTCCCTATGAGATGATCGAAGACCGCGGCGAAGCAATAAAAAAGGCCATCGCAGACTGCGAAGGCCCAACTGTTCTCCTCATCACCGGCAAGGGCGAGGAAACCCGCCAGAAATATGGCAGGGAATACATCGACTGCCCTTCGGATGCGGAGTATGTACAACGTTATCTGAAATAATGCATGGAAATCGAACAGGGTGCCATCTCGCTGCGCTCGATGTCGCAGCATTCGCCATATGGACAAGCAAGCTTGTCCGCATGGCTCATTGCCTGCGCATATGGACATTCGTGAAAACACGATGCCCGCATGGCACCCTTATCCCGTAAATTAATGACTACTTGATCACCCTGTTATCCTTATGCTGCTTTGCATCATACAGGTCCTGATCAGCCATTGCCATGGCATCCTCAAAGGAAGCTTCGTCATCCGGTTCGATCCTGTAGAACCCGCATGACACCGTAATGTTGTAAGGCTTATCGCTTTCCTGATTAAGCTTCGAAAAATGCTCAGCGATCTCCTTCCTTAACTCTTCCTCCTTCCTGTCCCCATAGTAAATAATAGCATATTCATCTCCGCCGATCCTGCCCACGGTGCCGTTCGATCCAACCACCTCAGTAAGGACACGGCTGATGGATTTAAGCGAGAAGTCACCGTCATCATGGCCGAATCGGTCATTGATAATCTTAAGATTATTCATATCCACATACGAAAGGATCACATCCTTCTTCATTTCACGGCAGTCCTTTATCATATTCTGCGCAATATCATAGAATCCTCTCCGGTTAAGTATACCCGTCAGGACATCATTTCTGGAAAGGCGGTCAAGCACGATATTATTCTCCGCCATGATAGCCAGATTTTCCTCCAGCTGCTTCTGGATCTCATCATTCTGTTTAAGTATCCTGATAACCCTGGCAGTCGTTGCAAACTGGTTCACCAGATATTCGCCGTTCCTGAACATCATCTCGTTCAAATCAAGCAGTATGCTTCCGTATATGGTATCTCCGAAATAAAGCGGCATCAGTACCATGGACCATTTGCTGCCGGTCATGTATTCATGCGTAAAGATATCCTTCACCTTCACAGGCTGCCGTGAATACGGAATGTCCTGTACCACTCCGTCCTTCAGAGCCGCCTTGAGACGCAGCGTATCGGGAAGAACAAATTCTTCCTGATCCAGATGCACAATGGGCTTGTCATAAATGTAAACATACGCATTCATGATCCCGATATTCACCAGCGTGTTTACAATATTCTCATAGCTCTTATCCGTTCCGTAAGAGAAATTCAGTGAATCCTTCACCAGGGTCTTCATGGAATACAGCATGTCATCAAGCCCTGATTCATAGCTGACAATATGGTTGCTGGCAGCTTTGAGGATACGCTCGAATACCGTGGACATCATCCGATAAACCCGGCCCTTCTGCGCCTGATCGCTGTAACGGCCCTCTATCTCCTTATGAAGTCTTTCCACATAAGGTATCAGCTCATCTATATCGGTATATTCAAGCGCCCTGCTGCGGGTAAAGAATTCCTCGATATCCTCCTTGATCTGATTGACCAGATATTCATCATGCTCCCCTATCCTGACATAGCTGATGACCTCTCCCATTAAATTGTGAAAGCTGTTGCGCAGTACAGACTGATCCTGCTGCTCCACATCCCTGTATCTGTAAAAAACCTGATCAAACTGCCGGTTCAGGGTTTCCTTGCTAAGAAGTTCACCGGAAGCATTCCCGGATTCCGAGATCGTACCGAAGGAATCCCTGAGAATAAATCTGGTGGGGGTGGCCTCCGCACCGACCTCGTCTCCCGCAAGAACCCTCATGGCCATACGAAATGCATGACGCCCCAGTTCTATAGCATCGGCATCTACCGATGAAAGCGAGGGACTGATCATGGAGGATGCCTTATTATTATCGAAGCCCAGCACCATAATATCCCTGCCCGGCTCCATACCCCGGTCCCTGAGCACATCATAAAGCGTCATGGCTATGCCGTCATTTATACAGAATACCGCCTCCAGATCCGGATTCATATCCAGCAGGAGCTCACACTCATTCCTGCACATACTTGTCATATTGGT